>NZ_JAKUDY010000006.1:0-276135 GCF_022662635.1 Bacillus cereus group sp. BfR-BA-01522
CTGTTGGAGAAATAGCAGAAAACTTTGCAAGAGTGCGAGCAACCGCTAAAGAGGATGCTTATCAACTTGCGAAGGGGAATGGTGGTTCGGGAGTTAAGGGTACGGGTGAAGCTCTGGGGAATAAAAAAGTAGCAGCAGGAGAAGAGATTATTGCTCAAAGGGTACTGAAAGCAGAACTTGATTTAACACCAAAACTTACACCATACAAATCTTTAAGTAGGGGTCAGCAGAAAAAAATAAAAGAAAAGATTGAAAATCGTACAGTAACAAAAGAAGAATATAAAAGATATCAATGGGATAAAAGATTTTCAAAAAGAAGAGCTGCAGGGGTTAATGAATTTTGGAAGCAAGAAAAGAAAAGAATTTTAGATGGAGAATCTACAACAAGGGATTGGACTAATGAACAGATACAAGAGATTTTAAAAGGAAAAAAACCTCAATACAATGGGAAATCAATAATTGGGCATCATACTTACAATGCTATGAATTATCCACATATATGTAATAGAGGAGAATTAATTTATCCTGTAACTGGCAGGGAACATTTAAAGGGTTGGCATGGCGGAAGCTATAGTAAAAATGCACCTGGTAGACCTGTTAATCCAAACTATTTAGAAGAATTTTAATGGAAAGGAGAATAATAGATGAGTAAAATGGCAATTAAAATAAGCTCTAATGGTTTATTTAGTAAATGTATAGTACCATTAAGAAAGTACACTGGTTTAGGAATTACAGAGATAAAAAATAAAATTGAAAACAAAGATTTTTTTGCCGAAACAGATGCAAATGATATTGATGATATGGAAAATTTAAAAGGATTAGTTGATAACTTGTTGAAGTTAGGTGCGGAAGTAAAAATATTTGATAGCGATGAATACGGTGAAGGAATTTTCGATTACCAAGAAATTTCTTACGGCGAATTTATAAATAATATTGACCGGTTAAAAGAAATTATGGAAGAATTACAGGATTACGATGATGCTTTGTCTGACGAAGTTTAATTGGTCTTAATAATTATTATTTTGAAAATATATGTTAAGAGCTTGTGTTAGTAAAGCAACATAAGCGAGTGATAAAGCTCATGGTTCTAAAATCATAAATACAAAAGCACATAAGAAAAATGGATGAAAAAGAATGTATTTTTGAAGTGGATAGCAAAATATATGGTGTTTGAAAATATATACTCCATGATGGTTATACCATCATGGAGTACTGTGTGCAACGATAGAATAGAAAACGAAGTACGAGCTTAGGCGAGATGACATTAAACACATGGAATGTATATTAAACTAACGAACTCGTACAAACTCGTAAGTTTTAACGTAGTAATTGTCATGACATACAATAGGTGTCATACTGTTATTACAAAACTTACAAATTTAATGCTACTTTAAAGCACTTGATTGTCAGTTAAAGACAACAAGTGCTTTTTTGCGTTTTAGCGTAGAAATTTAAAAGAGCACTATAATTTTATAAGTGCATTAAGTGTTAAATTTTTATTGTTGTTTTATAGACTGTAGTGGCTGTGAACAGTGTACGACGATAGTAGAGGAAAAAATAAAGGGTTGTGTTACTTTTTGAAGTCATCGTAAAGTACGTTTTAACGGATGGACGTTATGCACATGTTATCCGCAAAAAACGGGTAAACGTTACAGGGACTTTAATTGCTGTAACGGGAAGGGGCTCAATATGGGAGAGAAAGTAATTGGTTATGTACGAGTTTCAACAGAAGGACAAGTTGTTTAGTGCAAAATGAAAGTGGTTCTTACGCACTTTTGGTGAATTGCTCTTTTGTGTACTACATTGATATAATAAAAGACAAGGAGTGAACCATGATATACCCTATCCCTTGGTTAAGTCCAGATCCTTTTCTCGAATTGATAGATGTATCTACAAAAGACCGACATCTTCGTTTCACTGTAAAAAGTAATCGTATTTCCGCAAACTGTCCATCTTGTCATTCTATTTCTTCTCGTCGTCATAGTCGTTATACCCGCCTTATACAAGATCTTCCTATTACAGATCAAACCGTCATTCTTCTTATTTTACACAAGTGGTTTTGTGATAATTCTTGTTGTTCTATTAAGGTTTTTACAGAACGATATGAATGGGTAGCCCCCAACGGACGTCGCACACTTCGTGCAGAAAAAGTTTTACGAAAAATTGCATTTTCTACAAGTTGCTTAGCTGGAGAGAAAGTTGCTCGTGCCATCCATCTTCCAATCAGTCATGATGCATGACGATCCATTGTTCGTAAAGCTCACATAGATACAATCGGTAAAATTAGACACTTACTAGCTTTATCATTTTAATCTAGAAGATTCTCCTTTTTAAAAGAAGTAAAGGAAGGGATGGAATAGTTTCGTTTGAGCATCGATAACTATAAGAACTGAATCATGTGTTATATTAAAATTAACGATAAAAATGTTACTTTTGTTTTCAAATAACAGAATATTCAATCTGTTATTTATCAGTTTACAACAAAGGTATTCTTCCTATGGAATATGTATAATTGTGGTAATATTTAGATAAAAGAAGAGTGTCGAGGAGGATGTAGTGTATGAGCACAGGTGTTTTCGCGCATGAAGTAATTATGGAACAACTCCATGATTTGTACCAATTGATGTTATCGCAGCAATTAATAAAAGCGACACAATTAAAAAAAGAAATAGATGAGAAAATAGAACATATTAAGCATGCAGAAGAAAAACAAAATCAGAATGTACTATTATACTATTCTTTGCTAGATTTTAAATACAAACTACTGACTGACAGATTAAGTATTAGAAAAGACAGTTTCGATGTAATTGATTCTATTGATGAAACAAACGATAAGCTTACAGCTTATTACTATCACTCTTTCAAAGGTGAGCATGCTTTAATGTTTAGTGATTATAATGAAGCTAGCAGACAATATGAAGAAGCTGAAAGGTTATTAGAATATATTTCTGATGAGTTAGAACATGCTGAATTTAATCAAAAACTCGCTGTATTACATCACACTTCTAAAATGTTAACATCGATTGAATATGCGAATAAAGCAAAAGAAATTTTTGCAAAACATGCTGGATATGAAGTGAAAGTGGCGTCTTGTGAAAATACATTAGGAACTGCTTGTATATTTTTAAAACAATTCGAACAAGCTGAAGAACACTTGAATCGATCCATCGACATTTTACAAAAACAGAATGAGGAAAAACTAATTTTAGTAGTTAGACATAATTTAGGATTATTATATGCAATGCAAAACTTATCTCCATTAGCGATTCGTCATTTATCTGAAGTTACAGAAAAAAATCCAAATCATTTTAAAGCATTGTTCTTACAAGCACGTGAACATTATAAGCTACAAGAAACAAATATTGCGCAAGAACTGATTGAAAAAGGATTGAAAGTTTGTGATGAAATAGGAAATGAAGAGTATGTGTACCATTTCAATATTTTACGTTTATTAAATGAAAACAAACCTATTGAACTAGTAGAAGAAGAAGTGAAAAAAAGCATTTCTTATTTCAAAAAACAAGGGTTATGGGAGTTTGTTGAAGAATATGGAGAGTTGTTAGCTGTTGCGTTTCGTAAATTACATAATCATGAAAAAGTTAGTGATTACTTCAATGTATGTTACGAAGCGAAACAACAAATAATTAGTAAAGGAGCATTAAAATGATGAAAAAATTTGTATTCGCAACGTTAGGATTGGTAATGGCTTTAGCGATTGGGTGGAATAACGAAGGTGATACACAACATGCTCTGCAAAAAGAAGAAATCATACAGTACTCGCATGCTGATCATTTTTAATTGATATAACAAAAGAGTGATTATTTGAACTGCACTTCAATTGTTAGATATAGCTAATAATTGGGGTGCAGTTTATTTATTAAGGGGATTTTTAGGACGAATCTTTATTTTAAAATAGATATTATCAATGTTCACTATGAATTTCTGCAAATAACGGCGTGTAAGTATAGAAAGCAACAGTTCTACCGAGCGTTAGCCCGACTTTAGGATGTTTCAGCAAAGTTCGAATCATTCCAGCGCTTTCACAGCTTTTAGAATCCATTTTTGAAAACTGCTTCGATGCAAAAAGAATATGCCAGTCCCAAGATTTTAAATCTGGTTCACTGAGTATTTGTTGGAGGATACTTTGAACACCTAGTGCTATCAACTGTCCAGCAACAAGTGTTACATACTGAAAGCTCGAATAGAGATCAATGCTGGCCATAATCGTAATAGAAAGCGTCAGCGTAGCGAGGTGCTCATGATGATTGATATAATGCCTCATCAGCAAGCTCCTAAGCGGTCGCATTAAATGATAAAAACTGTCGTTTATGGATTGTTGTGAAATCGTTTACATATGTTCCTATTTTCTTGGTACCCAATCTCATTCTAAAAAACAAAGTTTCATTTTTAACAACAGGAAACATTTTTAGTGCTAGAATTAAGGGACAATCAGTCTAAAGAAGATGGAGATATTGATTTTTGATTATGCTCGTGTTAATACAGAAGAATATAGACTATCTCATGAAGGAAATTACTGAAATAACGGATTCAACAAAACAACATTGTATGGATACTTAGAGAAGGCTTGAATATGAAATGGATTACAGTCGTAATTTGCTATTTTGTGATTTATGACCGAGCATATATTGAGTGATGTGAAAGCTATGCATAGGATGAAAAAGGGACAAAGTGATTTGCAAAATTAGAAAGAGTACATCTACTGAGTGTTTGAGTCTGTAGCATAAAATAAGGGTCTGTTAGGAATCTAGTATTCTCTAGGTTATACTTCATATATTTGTACCAGAACCAATAGGAGAGAAGAGATGAGATGAAGATGAAGATAGAAATCATTAAGAAGAAAGTTTTATTTGCTGAATTAGAACCATTAGGGAAAATTATTTTAGGCAATATTTTTCTAGGGCTAGCTTACGCGAAATGGATGAAGCCAAATGGGATTATTAATGGTGGTGTTACTAGTATTGCGATGATATTAGAAAAGGTAACAAGTATTCGAATTTTCTATTTGACGATAGGAGTCACCGTACTACTTTTAGTTTTTTGTTGGATATTTTTAGGGAGAGAGAATTTTTTGAAATCCATTATTAGCAGTATTTGTTTCAATATATTTTTTACACTTTTTTATTTGTTACAGTGGGATATTCAAGTTAATCTAGTGGTCGATTTTTTATTAGCAAGTTTGTTTATTGCAGTTGGTTACTACTATTGTATTTCATCAAATGCTTCTACTGTTGGGATAGATGTTATTGCATTGGCTATAAACAAAAAACATCCTGAATTTAGTATTGCTCGAGGCATTCGCTATATAAATTTTATCGTGCTAGCTTTAGGGTTAGTAACTTATGGGGTCAAATCAGTAGTAGTGGGTATATGCTTCAGCCTAGTAAATTCTTATATACTAGACCTTTTTTTAAGGAAGAATATCAAACAGAAAATATGAATAGCACAAGATTAGGAATGCAGGGAAAAAGCTTTTAGATGAAGGAGTGTTTTATAAGGTCATTATTGGAGTGATTTCTAATAGGAAAGTGTACATATCGCTAGCAAGCTAAGAAAACACATTCCACATTAAAATGAAAAAAACGCTATTCTTTCTATTAGAATTACAAGGAAGGATGGTGCTTTTTGGTTTCGGTGCAAAAACTTCAAGATACACGCAAGTAACTAGGAATATAAGGAACACGATGACTATTATATACGGTCAAATAACCAAAAAGTGACATTTAAATAATGTTCACAACGTATCGATTTCTACGATTATACAAGAGACTTTAAAATATATGAATGTGAAGATTATTCAGGTTGTCCATTCAAAGAGAAAAGTACAAAAGCGAAGGAAAATCGTCAAGTACACTACAACCTAGTATATGAGGAATGAAAAGTAAAACGAAAAGTCTTTGGTCTAAGAGATTCTCCAATAAATGATATATTAAAAACAGAAGCAATGAAAGTTTAGAGAAAGAAATTAAAAGTATAACGGATCAAAAAAGGTGTAATATTATTAGTTTATTTTTATATGTTAGCAGGAGATGATAAGTGGATCAAACCTGACAGAATGATAGTGTGTTTTTTAGAAAAAGCACTTCACAGAAGAGTTAAAATTGAAGAAGCTCAAAGTATCTTAGAAAAGGTTACTCACATATTTATGAAAAAATATCCAAATATCACCCGTATATTTTGAATTATTATATATAGAATTGAAAAACAATAATGGTCATTAAACAAACATGAGGATTTATGGATATATTTCGTATCTCTTAGAGAGTTTTGTATAAATACTCAAAAGTAAAATCTCATGTTCCCATAGTCAAACCTTCTGTTGAGTAGTAGTTCCGTTCATCGTATATACCGTTTTATATAATGTGAATGAAAACGAAAGAAAAAGAGTACATCATGGTTCACTCCATTTCATTTATTATATCAATGTAGCACACAAAAGAGCAACTCACCAAAAGTGTAGAAGAACCACTTTCATTTTGCAATAAACAAGATGGTTTCGCCTAATTTAAACTTTATATAAACTACTTGTAATGGCTCATATAGAGCAATGGATTTAATCTCATGAGAGAATGATGAAGAGGAGTATTGAGGGATTTTTATATTACACTTAGAATGTAAAAATCTATTCAAGAAAACTGTTGAGACATTGGGAAAACTATTTGATGATAGAGAACATATCCCGTATGATGTAATTGGAATTATGATTGTTAACATTGTTAATAAAATGCAAGAACTCATTGAACAAGTTTAAAGGATGCTTAACAACAGTGAGGCATTGCTTATTTTTTTGAATGAATTTTTTAGGAAACATAGAAAAGTATTTTGATGAAATATATGCTTATCTGTTAGATGGAAAAAGTATTGTTAATCGTGAGAAAACATATGTGGATGAAATAGCAGACACCCTATTTATGTATTTTGACAGAAAGAGATTTTTAATGTTATTTTTTGGAATGGGAAGTATTTACAAGTGAAGTGAGTGTTAATTCTATCCGTTGGATTTAGATTATCCTGTTTATCTATCGATTAAAGATCTCGAAAAAGCTCTTCTAAAGTAATACCTAATCCATTTGTTATTTTTGCTAAGCTTTCTATTGTAACGTTTTTTTCGCCACGTTCAATAGCACCTATGTGGTTAGTATGTATATTTGATAATTCTCCTAACCGCTCTTGGCTTAAATTTTGTTCTTTTCTTAAAAGGCGAATGCGTTCTCCTAATTTTTTGATGAGTTCCATATTTTCAACACCTTATCAACGTATAACTAATTTTTTTTATTATAACATTTATGAGTGTGGTAAGCATTCTATTTGTGACTGAAATGAGGAGAGTGCTAATTTATTTGATTGCTTCATTATATAAATATTTCTTTTATTAACGTTGTATAGATACTTAAATGTTGATATCTTAGTAAATTTGCATTAGTATTAACAAGGATATATAACTGACAAAAAAGTCGTGATTTATGTCAAAAGCGCTTTTTTTGTCTTTTTTTGTTTTCAAATGGATGGAATAACACCCTATTTTGTATGACTGAAAAGGTTTTTTTGTTAGTTGTTAAAAGAAAATGGAATGGGATACAATAAAATATACAAGAAGATACGTATCAAATTCTGTATAGGAGGAAAGAAAGATGCCGATTTATCGCAAGGGTGAGTTTTTTAATGGTCCTGGTGGTTTCGCAGCTGGCGCTCGTATGGCAAGAGTTTTAGATGCAAATGGAGAAGAATATCGAGTGGAACATACTTGGTCGAATGAAATTTGCCCAGATGCAGCTGCAACATATATAAATAACATATGCCCAGCAGCTCCTGATACAGTGATTGTTCAAGATGTTCGTACATTAGATATAGAAAGAGATACACGATTAGGACCAATTGACGCATTCGTTTTTGGTTTTCCATGTAATGATTTTAGTATCGTAGGAGAACAAAGAGGAATAGAGGGTGACTATGGTCCGCTGTATAGCTACGGTATCCGTGTATTAATACATCATCAACCACAATGGTTTATTGCCGAAAATGTTAGCGGATTACAAAGTGCAAATGATGGTGGTGCATTTGTTCAAATCTTACGTGAAATGCAAGAGGCTGGGTATACAATTACACCACACTTATATAAATTTGAAGAATATGGTGTTCCACAAGCAAGACATCGTATCATTATTGTTGGAATTAGAAATGATATGAATGTTGAATATCGAGTACCTGCACCAACTCATGGTCCAGGTAGAGAACATCCATATGTTACAGCTTCACAAGCGTTAGAAGATATTCCAGAAGATGCTCCGAATCATGAATTTACAAGACATCAGCAGAGGGTAATTGATATGCTAAATCATATTCCACCGGGTGAAAATGCTTGGTATGAGGGAATTCCAGAACATCTTCGTTTAAATGTAAGAGGTGCAAGATTAAGCCAGATTTATAAGCGATTACATCCTCATTTACCTTCTTATACGATTACAGGAAGCGGAGGAGGAGGTACTCATGGCTATCATTGGGATGAGCCTCGTGCATTAACAAATCGTGAACGAGCTAGAATACAGACATTCCCAGATGATTTCGTATTCTCAGGTGGAAAAGAGAAAGTTCGTCAGCAAATCGGAATGGCTGTACCTCCAAAAGCGGCGAAAGTCATTGTAGAATCTGTATTAAAGACAATGGCTAGTATCGAGTATGAATATACGCAACCGAAATGGGATATAAATGTGTTATTAGGGCAACAAGAAGTGCCAGTGCTTGTATAAATATAATAAAAGAAGAGGTTCTTCTTTTAAAAGGAACGACCTCTTCTTCTATTAGTCTAGAGTGATTGCTCGATGTAATGCTGAAAATGTAGTATATCCTTTATTGTTAACTGCACGTAAAAATAATGATACTCGTTCTTCTTTTGATAGATTCTTTTCCATGCAATAATCTAAAAATCCTAATAAAGTTTTGGCGTTCATGATGAATCCTTTTACTTCCCGACCAGCAATGTGATTTTTTGTTTTCTCGGTAATTTTCTTCAAGTTTTTCTCTCCACCAATTTGGTCAGCGGCAATGTAACCGAAAAAGCCTACATTTCTACCTGCGTAACCTTCATAGTTTGGGATGTATTCACTTGCCATATGAGAAGCCAGATTTGATGGGAGAGAGAATTTACTACTGCGGTAATTTTTAGCATCGATTAACCCCAATCCATCTTGTCCATATAATAAAATAATTTCAATTTCTGTTTGGTCACCTGTTGTAGATTTTGGACGCATGATGACTTGAAATCCTAATTCTTTTAAAATCTCTCCAGTCTTATCTTCAAATGCATGGTTATCTTCTTCAGATAGATATGCTTCATAAAAGTCTTCGTTTGAGAAGGAGTAACCTTGTTCTTCTAATTTTTCTTCAATAATTGATAAAGCATCATTTGGATTAAATCCTGCCACTTCAAGTAATTCTATTGCTCTGTCTTTATTATTCTCGGATAGAACAGATAGTTCTGATAAAGCTTCTTGAATAAGGAGTGTGCGTTTTCCTCTGTTTGTAGCAGGTTTTTTATCATGAAAACGTGTTGCTTTGTAGCTCTCTATATCCAATCCATTATTTTCTGCCATTCTTTCTAAAGAGAATTGATAACGGTTGTTAAAAGGATAACGATTATCGTATTCCTTTATTTTATTTGCTGCTTCTATAGCATTTGAAGGATTCGTACGTAAACATTCTCCACGAATGTATTCTACTAATCTCGTGTAGTCGCAAAGTAGCATAAATGTATGCGCTACATCTGAATGAGAAACTTCAAAATCACGAGCAGCGCTGTCAGAACGACTGCGATGTTCATATTGCTCAGCAATATTGATCTTTATATTTCTTTTTTCGTGTGCATTTGCCTTGCGAAATTGAAGAATACGCTGTGTAACCACATCTAATTGATTGTCGTTCGATGCGGTTAGTACAAAATATGTTATTTCTTCCTTTGTTACATAATAGTCTAAGGCAATTTGGTTGGTTAACTTAATCAGGAATCGAGCCGGCCGAATTTTAAAATGGGAGCAAAATTTTGGTCTGAAACCTGATTCCATAAAATAAGCATTTGGGATTTGTAACGTAAGAATTTGCTTAGATATATTTTCAAATACATTTTTTCGATTGAGTAATGCTTTACCTACTTTAGTAGGTACTAAATATCCATTTTCATTTATGTATACATAAGCGAATGTTTTTAACATAGCTACCCATGTGCGCCCACCTGAACCATCATTACTAATAGTAGGTGCTTTTAGTCCTTTATTGCCTAATACTTCTTCATATTTTTTATGAAGTTCTCGATTTCCTTTCCAAGGATTTTGAAAATCGTTTGTTGCTTCTTGGAGTGCACTAAGTGCTAATGCATGAAATTTTGGGTCTCTCTCTGGGCGAGTAATAAACCATACTTTTCGTTCTGCCATTACTGTTCCTCCTGTTTCTTGATGGAATCCAATATACGCTCTCTAGTACTTGTTGATTGCTAATGTCTATTGCAGGGATATCCTTCATTACTACGAAGTATCCTTTTAAGGTTAGAATAAGTTTTTTTCATTTTCTAATGTTGAGGCTACACTCTCTTCTGTTGATAACAGGGCAAGAACTTCTGTAATTTTGATGACATCTTGGTCGAATAACTTATCTAAAGAAGGAGCATTCCTGTTAGAAGATTTTTCGGAGACTTGAACAAAAAGGCCCCTCTTGGTATGATGCGGGGTGTCAAATCTGCAGAATTGACATCCAATTTGTTAACCAAGGAGGACTCCATATGAATTTTAAACAAAACCAGAAAATAAATCAAGTCACTGAGAAAATGCTTGTTGGAGGAATCGGTATTGCGAAGCGGTCACATTTCGCTTGCTTTGTAGATGATCGTGAACGAATGCTCCAAAAATCATTTTCAGTTTCTCAATCTCTTGAAGGTTTTGAGTTGTTCTATCAACGTCTCCTAACGGTTATGAAAAAACAGAAGTTTACTGGCCATTACTGATTTAATCCCGCTGATTTTCATGAAGAACGCGGTATTCCTTTGGTTATAGCAAATCCTATGCAGATCAAACGGTCAAAAGAATTAGATGACAATCTACTAATTAAAAATGATCGCAAAGATGCATTCGTGATCGTTCGCTGTATTAAGGATGGACGTTTTAATTACCCTCGTATCTTGAAGGACATGGGAGCTGAACTTCGTGTTGGTAAACATGTAGAAGAAAACTATCAGAATTTGAAATTGGAGGAGGGGGTACCTCCCTCCTCCAATTTCAAATTTCCGCATGACAAATAGATCTGATGATTTTCTTTTTTCGCAAGGTCTATTATGATATACTAGTTTCACATGATTACGAATGTGTTGAAGCGGTTTCGTAATCATAAGATATGTTGTGTGTAATAAGATGAAAAGCCACTTTCAATACCTTATTCACACATGCGATGGATGCAACTTTATGACATTTGTTATAAGGTTGCATTTTTAATTTATCATAGTAATCTACGAAATGATTGTTTCCAAATCGTCGTTGGCGAATCATATTTTGTATTGTAAAACACAGTATTTTGCGTAAATGACGATGGCCACGCTTTTTGATTTTATCCCTGTAAAATAACGTGCCCGATTGAAAACGGCTTATATCAATGCCTGCGTAAACATTCAATTGCTTATGATTATCAAATCGGCTTATATCACCCATTTCTCCGATCAAACGAACGGCTGGATTTTCACCTATGTAAGGATGCTTATTAATATTTGATATTCGTTTCGCCTTCTGAAAGCTTAACCATCCTTCCAATTCATGTTTGTCATTGTCTCAAAATAGCTAGGTATCTTTTCGCATAATCTTTTAATTGTTCACACTGAATAGCATTTTTATCAACAACTGGATAGGACTCTTGTGTAGCTTCTATTAACTGAATTGTTGTTTTAGGAGCTAATTTTTTATCTGTATTGACGAGTAGTCGATTTCGAATAACGGTTTTAGAGAGATGTTTGACACAATCCGCATGAGGAAATAGCTGTAAAATATCTAAAAATAGCTCGGACTTTTGTGTGAAAAGCGATTCCAGCTCTGGAAAAGTCAGCTGTAGTAGCCTATGCATTCGGCTTCAAATCACCTTCAATTCTTCATTTGGTGGTGAAGTGAGTTTGGGCCAAACGGTGGGTATTACTCTTAACCGTTTTATGCATGCGCATAGAAATTGTTTAAAGCTTCGACTCGAGTGGATTTAATAGACAGTATGAAAACCATAATCATTCATAAACCGCTCTAATTGCCTAGAATATACCCTCGTCGCTTCAAATACGATGGCTGGAGCTTGACCATCACCATCACTTCGTACCAAAGTAACGATCTGTTCATATAACTTTTGGAGATGTGTTTGATTATGTAGGATTTCCCCCTCAAAAATGCAAGATTGCGCTGAGCTATAAATAACCATATAACTTTTCCATATACTGACATCGAAAGCAATTACACTTTGCATAAGCATACTTCCTGTTTTTTGTGCGAATTCGAGGCTCTAGGGCTGTCCTGACCTATTCTTCACGTCTGCTAATCTTAGTATGTTTTAAGTGGAAAAATATTGGGATTGATTGGTATAATTCAAATAAGATATTTACAAAGAACTATATTACATCAGGAGGGCAAAATGGGAATTGAAAGACTACAAGAAGAAATAGTGACAGAAGAAATAGAAAATTTAAGATCCTTAGTAAGGTCAGTTAAAAAAGAAGCAAGTATTTTTTTATTAGAAAATAAATATGGGCAAGGAAATTTGTTAAGCCAAACAATATTTCAAATTGCCGCATTAATAGAGAACTTACCAGAGAAAAAATCAATTATTGAAGATTTGGTAAATGTTAAACAATATTCCTCCATGGTTCATGAAGAAACGTTTATAAATTTAGCAGAAAAATATAAAATAGATATGCATTTCGATGAACCGTTAAAGCTTATTGTTACAAAATGTTATTGTAGTTTACCTTTGGAAAAATTTAATAAAATGTGTGTGATAGCAAGTGTAAATAAAGAAAAGCAATATGAAGTATTACGAGGGAAAATGATTGAAAAAACTCTAGAATTTGATGAACAAGATAAAAGGGATATAGAAACGGCAATGGGAAATCTGGTTGAAGCAGGAAGAAACTACATTATCAATTTGGAGAAAGTCAATGATGATATTATTATGACTGCGCATTTTGAAACTAGAACAAGAACATTTACTACTATTAAATCAGGGAAAACGATTGCAACCATTAATGTTAAGCCGACAACAAGGGCGTCAGCAAAATATAACATTAAAGAAAATCGTATTTCATTAAGATATGGCACATCCAATAAAATTAGAAATGCGATGTTGGAATCATTTGGACAAGTTTTCTTTAAAGATAATAATCATTTTAAAGGTGATAGTTATCAGATATATAAATTGGATGATGTGAAGAATGATGATTTTTCAATACGTATTGACGAGGAACTACAAGACAAGGTTTTATCAGCTAACATTATAGAAGAAACGTTAAAGTTTAATTTAGAAGATAATGAGGTAGTATTAGTTGTAAAGTCAAAAGATGTAGAGGAGACATTGGAGCTTTTATCTAATGAGCATGTTCAATTAAAAGCTCAGCCTAGGGAAAGTGTAGTTATCCAAATCAAAATAAAAGACGGTGAACAACAAGATAAAATAAAAACGTTAAAAGTAAAAATTTCAAGCAATAGTAAAATTCATTTTGACCCACGTTATACAGAAATTGTTCATAAATGTCTTCAGAACTGGGGGATAGAGATTGGAAGTTAAAGAGAAAGAGCTATTAAAAAAAGTATTGACGTATTTGGATAAAAATGTTCATTATATCATGGATCATAAAGAGTATGATTTGATAGAGAGTAGCTTAAGGGATAAATGGTTTATTGCTTTAACAATGACAAGTACAACATGTCCTATCTGTGAGGATTTGTGTCATCTTGCGTTTGATGAAGATGATGATTTTGTGGTTTGTCCGAATACGCATGAAATAATTGATATTACGGATGAACAACGTTTTAAATATAGATTTAAGTTAGATGAATTTTTGTGCGAATTGCAAAAAGAATGGAAGATTGAAAGAAGAGAAGGTTCATGGAAAAGCTTCTCTTCTATTGGTTCAACAAGCTACAAAGAAGATAAATGGTTGATAATGTTTGGATTAGGAAACGAAAAAGTGAATAGTATTAGAAACATTATGGAACTTCGAACACATTTTCCACAAGACTATATTTTACTAATTGTTAATGAATTTTTAAGTTACGAAGAACCTCAAAAGCAAATATTAAATAATATGGGTGTGTTTTTAGCGTCTTGGGAAGAGTCATTAGAGTCAACATTCAATCATATTTACAGTGAACAAGATCAGGTTTTATTACTAACTAAGGGTATTTTAAGTGCGGGTGCAAGCAAGGATACGGAAATTGTTATGTCAGCACTGAAACATGCTGCTACAACTGCACAAGGAACAGAATTTGAAAGGCAAGTATATAATGTTATTCGTCAATTATTTCAAATTGCAATGCCCTTTGGTAGTAAATACACAGGGTTTGGAATTCCAGATGGCGTCATAAGCGAAGGGAAAAGCAATCCATTTCCTGTCATGTTTTATGATTGTAAGTCTTTTAAAGGGGAAGATTATCGTCATAAGTCAGAGATACCAATGCAAGTAAATTACTATGAGGATTTTTTAGAGAATTTTTTTTCAAAAGAACATGCATATCGAAATACAGGGTTTATTATTTTTGCTAATAAATATTCCGATGACGCACAAAGTAGTATCATAGGTTCTCCACATTGGCAATACGTACGTGAGAAGTGTACAGTATTTTTTATGAATGTGAAAGCTTTGGAAAAAGCAGATGAGATGGCTAAAAATTTTTTTGTACAAAGTGGTTTTAATAGTTTCGACTTTTTTCAGGTGTGTTTCGAAAACAGAACTGAATTATTTAATGACAGAGAAACTGAACAATATTATCAACAGATATTTAAGGACTCTCTTTATAGTAATCTTCGTTTTATAGACGATGTAAGAATAGAGTTGGCACTGATAACAGGTATTGTGAATGCAATAAATAATTTAAATAATAAAGATGGTTTGAGTAAAGATTTAAAAATAGTTATAAAGAATTCTATGCATGAGAAGAAGAAGATGCGTGTACACAAACCCGTGATATCTGTATTTTTGTCAGAATTTATAGAAATGATGAATACTAATGAGTTAATAAATAAGTTTCATCCACTATCCATATTGCTAGTCATGAACCGTTTCGATGATGATTTACGTAGTGCAGTAGGCGAAGCTAAGTATGATGAAACATTAGATGAGGTACAAAATAAAATAGAAGAGTCATTAGTTTAAGTTTTTTGAATTAGATGAATACTATAAGCTTAGGGGAGAAAATTACAGTGTTTTGTGATAAGTTAAATGCTCTCTATACGTTTAAAGTGTTTAATATCACATTATTCAAAAAACAAATTGGGTTGTACACTTGAAATGAGATTCACTGTGACATAGCGTTATAGAAATAATAAGGTTTTGTGCGTTTATATCTATATATAATAATTTAAAAAATAATAAGAAATGAAAGAAAAAGTAACTTGGAGGAATTCAAATGCCAATCTACAATAAACTAGTACGCGATCGCATTCCAGAAATTATCGGAAATAATGGAAAAACATTCACAACAAGAATGCTTGATGAACAAGAATACATAGAAGAAGTGTGTAAAAAAACGCAAGAAGAGTTAGCGGAGTATGTGGAGGCGGAGAGTAAAGAGCATAAAGTAGAGGAGTTAGCGGATTTATTAGAGCTTGTAAATGCGTTAGCGCAGCATGAGGGTGTAACGCTTGAAGACGTGGAGAAAGTGCGTAAACAAAAAGCGGAAAAGCGCGGTGGTTTTAGGGAGAGAATCTTTTTAGTTGAGGTACATGATGACTAATGTTCAGCTTGTTACAAACAATTTGATTCAAAAGTTAGAGCGTTATATGGAAGATGCTAAGGCGATCTACATTTTGACGTCATTTGTGATGAAATCTGGTGTTGAAGTATTAACTGAAGCGTTGCAAAAAGCAGCAGAAAAGAATGTGGATATTAAGGTTTGTACAGGAGATTATTTATATATTACACAGCCTGATGCTTTGGAAAAGCTTTATCATATCCATCCGAATATCGAGATTCGTTTGTGGAAGAGTGCAGGGAAGTCGTTTCATCCGAAAGCTTATTTGTTCGAGCATGAAAGTGATGGAGTGATGATTGTTGGTTCTTCTAATATGTCTCGCTCAGCATTAACAAGTGGTGTGGAATGGAGTTTGCTTGTGAAAGAGAGTGTTGGAAAAGAAGCTTTTTCAGAAGCAATTAATCAATTTTTACATATTCATATGAATGAGGCTACTCAATCCGTTAATTTAGAAACAATTAAACAATATCGCCAAGAATATGAAGAGTTCCATCAAACACATTCTAACTTAGTTCGAACATGGACAAAGCAAGAAGAGATTGAGATGATGATTCCTTCTGGGCAAGAGGGATATGAGATAAAATCAGGGGCACAAATCGAGGTCGAGCCAACTGCGCCATATGAAACGAAAATTGCACCACGTTTTGCGCAAGTTCCTGCTTTAGAGCAATTAGAAAATACGCTTGAAGAGGGGTATAACAAAGCGATGATTGTTATGGCAACAGGGCTTGGAAAAACGTATTTAGCTGCTTTTTTCGCTAAACGTTTTAAAAGAGTGCTATTTGTTGCACATTTAGAAGAAATATTGAACCAAGCAGAGCAATCTTTTCAACGTGTGATACGTGATAAGACAACAGGAATTTATAATGGTAAGAGAAAAGAAGGAGAGAAGGATGTTGTTTTTGCGTCTATTCAAACATTGAGTAGAAAGCGTCATTTAGAAAACTTTTCTCCAGATGATTTTGATCTCATTATTGTGGATGAATTCCACCATGCGGCAGCAAATAGTTATCAAAAGGTGCTAGATTATTTTAATCCCAACTTTTTACTTGGGATAACAGCTACGCCAGATCGTAATGATTTCCGTGATATTTATTCGATTTGTGATGGAAACGTTGCGTATCGCATTGATTTTATGGAAGCGATTCAGCGTGGCTGGTTATCTCCGTTTCACTATTATGGTGTGTATGATGATACGGACTATTCCCAAGTGCGCTGGATTGGAAATAAGTATGATCGTGAAGAGTTAGCCGAGGTACAGTTAAAAGAAGAGTTAGCTGACAAGATTTTAGAAGCATGGAAGAAGTATAAGAAAACGAGAACAATTGTATTTTGTTCTAGCATTAGGCAAGCAGTCTTTCTATCTACATATTTTAATCAAAACGGTTACAATACTATTTCGCTTCACTCTGAAACGAAGGATATTTCAAGAGAAGATGCGATTAAGAGGCTGGACCGTAACACGCTAGATGCAATTTTCACGGTTGATTTGTTTAATGAAGGTGTAGACATTCCGTCTGTTGATACATTACTATTTGTACGCCCAACAGAATCGTTAACAATTTTCACACAGCAAATTGGACGTGGATTAAGGTTGCATGAACAAAAAGAGCATTGTGTGGTTATCGATCTAATTGCTAATTATCGAAATGCGGATGTGAAAATGCAGATGCTTCGTGTAGAAGGATTAGCGAAAAAAGATGGAACTCAACCTATTTTGCCAGAGGGTTGTGTCATAGAGTTTGAGCTAGAAGCAAAACAGCTATTAGATGAACTTGTCAAAAAGAGAATGCCGCGAAAAGAAAAGTTATTACATAGTTATCAAACGGTAAAAATGGAATTAGGGCGTAGACCAACATATTTAGAATTGCATAAGCTTGGTACAGAAGAGAGTAAAGAGTATCGCCAAGAATTTAAATCTTATGTTGGCTTTTTAGCGTGGGCTAATGAATTAACAGCACAAGAAAAAGAAGTGTTTATACGTTATGAAGCGTGGTTACAAGAAGTAGAGAAAACAGGAATGGCTAAAAGTTATAAAATGTTGCTGCTATCAACAATGTTACAACGTGGAAAAGAGAAATGGTACCATCCGATATCGCCAAAAGAAGTTGCACCATTTTTCCATCATTACTTAATGGAGAAAGAATATCGCAAGCGTATTGATTTTAGTGATAAACAAGCGCAACGTATGTGGGAATATGATGCAGAAAAGGTTAGTAAATTAATTGCAACAATGCCGATGACGAAATGGAGCGGTAGTTCAAAAGGATTGTTATCTTTTGATGGAAGTGTGTTTTCTATAAACATGGATATTCAAAAAGAAGATGAGCATCTTTTATTTGAATGGACGAAAGAGATTTGTGAGTATCGTCTTCATACTTATTTTGAGAGGAAAACGGTCATATCGAAATAGGCGTGGGTATTTTTTTTAAGATGGATATAGAAGAAATCATTTAGAGTACTGGTATACCACAAATTTCCTTTGCTAACAAAGGAAGAAGGGCAATATTTAAAGGGAGAAATGAAGAATATATAGTGATGAAAAGGCATCCTCAATTTAAAATGTACCCTATAGAATAGACATTTTGAAAAAAGTCTGTTCTATAGGGTCATAGCCATCAACTTAAGAAAACGAATAAAATAATGAAATTAGGACACCCTTTCATGCAGTACTGCATGAAAGGGTGTTTTAATTTATGACTATAAACAATGACACACCAGTTGAGGAGTTACGCATGCTTGGTGAAGAATTTCGAAATAAATTCTCTATTCATCACCTACAAGAGCTTGCGTATCAAACAGGTATGATTCAACGAAAACGAAAATTTTAGGTACAGAACCTTGTATCACTCTGTGTATTTTTAGGACAAACAATCAGTTCCGAGTCTTTAGTTAGTCTTTGTACAAAATGAAATGAGGCCACCGGTACATGCACCTCAGCGGATGCACTTAATAAGCGTTGGAACGAGAGAACTGTAACTTTTCTCAAAGAGTTATTTCTATATGTCTTCCAGCAAAAAAATTGGCCCACACAATCGCTAGCCAGTCGCTTTACACGAATTCGCATTTTGGATTCGACATCTTTTCAGCTCCCGTCTTCCTATGCGAAAGTTTTTAAAGGATTTGGCGGTGGAGGATCTGAATCAGGTGTAAAAATTCAATTGGAATACGAACTACTATCGGGAGAATTTTTAGGAATGACCGCAGACCATGCAACTAGCAACGATGCAAAATATGGACAAGAACGCACGAAAACTCTGCAAGCTCAAGACCTCGTACTTCGCGATCTTGGGTATCATGATATTGGTGATTTAGAGAATATCGCACAGTGCAAAGCTTACTATATATCTAGGATTCGTTGGAATACGCAAGTGTACCAAAAAGGAGAAGCTGGAAATTGGATTTTATTACATATAGAATCCTTAACGAAGAATTTAGAAGAAGGAGAAACGCTAGAATTGCCAGAGGTATATATCGGATTAAAGTACAAGCATCGAACTCGCCTTCTCTTATATCGTTTAAAGCAGAATGAATGGGAGAAGCGCTTGGAACATCATGAAAAAATGAAAAAGAAAATGCCAAAGTCTGCGAACAAAGTAAATCTATTAGTTACCAACACTTCGTCAGAGAAACTGCCAGCCACAGAGGTGTATGCTTTTTATTCATTACGATGGCAAATAGAAATTCTATTTAAAACATGGAAATCTATATTTCGTATTCATGTAAGTAAAAGAATAAAACTAGAACGATTTCAATGTCATTTGTATGGCCAACTCTTGCGTTTATGTTTAGTCGCAAGCGTTACTTATCAAATGCGAAGGCTTTTATGGGAGAAACAGGGAAAAGAAATGAGTGAGTTGAAATGTGCTTATATGGTGTAGATTTATCTAAAAAAAATACACGCCGCACTTTTTTTAAGTTGATGGTTATGCACATAGGGGCGTTTTTTGACTGGATAACTACATTTTATGCATTGGATCCTGGTGTAAATGTAGATTGAGAAATATGATCTCAATCTACATTTTGTTTTAACTCCTTTATCGTGTATTAAATATTAAGTTCATGATGTAGCTCGTTATGAAATGTTTTAACAATAAGTTTATATCCCTCACCGTAATCCCTCAAAAATAATACTTCCCACTTTGTAAGTCATTCAAATTGAGTTATAATCAACTTGTTTAATATTTTAATTAATCTAAATTTTCTAAAACATTTTTATTAAACAGGGGGAAGGTGATGAATGATGCAAAAGGAGAGAGGGACCGATTACACAGTAGAGGTGACGGCTGATGTTTTGATGAATATATTAGATCATTCATCGGATGAGATTTATGTTTTAGATAAGGATACGCGTATTGTTTATGTGAATAAAGTTTGCGAAAGACATTATGGGTTAAAGCCGAGTGAAGTAATCGGACGGCTGAATGAGGAATTTGTGTTGAATAACTATTGGAAGCCGTCCATTGTTCCGATTGTTTTTAAAGAAAAGAAGCCTGTAACGATTAAGCAAACGACTTATATTGGCGGGGAGTTAATTACAACAGCTATACCTATTTTGAATAAGGAAAATGAAATTGAGCTTGTTGTGACGACAGCTCGTGAGCAAAATTATAAAACAATTATCATGGCCCCAGTAGAGCAAGAAATGGAGCATTCACATGATGACAATTTATTTGGACAAACGATCCTTACAAATAATGAAAAAATGAAAAACTTAATCAAATTTTGTGAGAAGGTTGCTTCTACGGATACGACGGTGTTGATTCAAGGGGAGTCAGGAACGGGAAAGGGGGTATTGGCGAATTATATTCATCAAATGAGCAAGCGGAGAAAAGGACCGTTTTTAACTGTCAATTGTGCGGCTATCCCGGAAGAACTTTTGGAGTCCGAGCTATTTGGATATTCTAAAGGGGCATTTACAGGAGCGAAAAGAAGCGGACAAGTGGGACTTTTTGAAACGGCTAATCATGGGACAATTTTTTTAGATGAAATTGGCGAAATTTCTTTGAAAGTTCAAGCAAAGATTTTACAAGTGATTCAAGAGCGACAATTTATTCCTGTCGGAGGAAGAAATCTAAAAAAAGTAGATGTTCGTATTATTGCTGCGACGAATCAAAATTTGTATGAAATGGTGCAACAGAAACAGTTTAGAGAGGATTTATACTACCGGCTTAATGTTATTGATATAAAGTTACCACCATTAAGGGAACGAATGGAAGATGCGATTTCTTTAACATATTATTTTTTAAATAAATTTAATAAAAAATATCAAGTGAATCGCATTGTTTCGCAAGATGTGCTCGATATGATTAGTAGATATTTGTGGCCTGGAAATGTGCGACAGCTTGAAAATGTAATCGAACGATTAGTGGTGACAAGCGACTCTGTTATTCAATCATCTGATTTACCGGAAATGATTCTTCAGGCTGCTGAGACGAAACAGTTTTATTCGCGCCCAACTGCATTAGATGCGGCAATAAGGGAATTGGAAGAGCAAATGGTAGTCAACTCGTATAAGAAGTTTGGAAGTACAAGGAAGGTAGCTGCTGATTTATCAATCAGTCAGACGAGAGCTTCTAAATTAATACGTAAATATTGTAAAGATGCGATGTAGGTGCTAAAGAGGCAATGCTTTCAAGCATTGCCTCTTTTCGTTTTACTAGTAAAGTGAATCGAAAATAACTCGTGTGAGTTTCATTCACTTCGTTTTTTATAAGAAGAATTTGAAAGAATAGCAGAATGATAGGTTGAATAATGAAATGAAATTTGGCATGTATTTTGCATTAAAAAAGATACATATTCGCAAAAAACAAAAATGAAAGGGGTTTCAATTATGGCGTTCAATAAAGTGCAAAACGCTACTACCCGAACATTTGAAAGAGTGCTTCCGTATGATTTGTATACAAATCCAGAAGTTGTAAGAGAAGAAAAAGATAAGATTTTTTCGACATCATGGCAACTTGTTGGTCATGTGAGTCAGGTGGAAAATGCAGGTAGTTTCTTCACGACAGAAGTAGCGGGGGAACCCATTCTTGTCATTCGAGGTAAGGATGAGATTGTGCGAGCATTTTATAATGTTTGTCCGCACCGGGCAACGAAGTTAGAAAAAAATGAGGCAGGGCAGAAGAAAATTTTACAATGTGGGTATCATGGCTGGAGTTTTCATTTAGACGGTAAATTGAATCGGGCTCCTAATTTTAAAGGGGATGATCAGGCTTGTGTCGCGAGTGCTTGTTTACGTTCGGTACGAATGGAAATTGCAGAATCATTAATTTTTGTAAACTTAGATGATAACGCTGCCCCTCTTATGGAATCGTATGGTGACTTTTTTGAGAAATTAAGTAAATTTTCGTTTCTTAGTGAATTGAAGAAAACGCATGATAAAAAACGAGTCATTAAGGCAAATTGGAAGGCTTTTATTGATAATTATTTGGAATGTGATCACTGCCATACTGCACATCCGAGTTTTGTGGCGACATTGGATATGAAGGATTATCAAATTATTACGTGTGAGAATTATTCTGTTCAAGGTTCGATGGTAAAGCCGAACAAAAATTACGGGTCTGTGAATTTAAATGAGGCGGAAATGCAAGGAGGCAGCTTCTATTGGTTATGGCCAAATCTTATGATTACAATTTATCCTGGTCCTGGCAATATGGCGACGATTCAAATGATTCCGATTGATCATGAGACGACATTAGGCGTGTATACGTACTATTTTAGAGATGAAAATTTAACACAAGAGGAAAAGGATTTAGTTGCTTTTGCAGAACAAGTGAGAAATGAAGATGTCGAGCTTGTCGAACTGGAGCAAGTTGGCTTTCGTTCTCGTGCATTTCAAAAAGGAATTTACTCTTCATCTGAACAAGCCGTTGTGCAGTTTCATGAAATGGTGTTAGAGGCTTTAGAAAAATAATGTTTAATGGTTGGGGGAGAAGGAGAATTGAAAAAGCATTTGTTCATTAACGGAAAACAAATGGAGACAAAGGAGTATGCTCCACTTTACTCACCGTATACAAGGAAGAAGATTGCAGAAGTTGCGGTGGCAAGTCGGGAGCAGGTGAAGCAAGCTATTACGGTAGCTGATGAAGCAAAGTCTGTCATAGCCAATATGCCGGCATATCAACGAGCTGAGATTTTAGAAAATGTTGTTAACTTATTGAAGGAACAAGTAAATCAAGCAGCTGAAATGATTGCGCAAGAAGCGGCGAAACCAATTGTCTTTGCGAAAGCGGAAGTAGTACGTACCATTGAGACATATAAGTTTGCGGCTGAAGAGGCGAAAAGAATTCATGGGGAAACCATTCCGTTTGATGCGGCATCTGGAGGGGGCGGTAGATTCGGGTATACGGTTCGAAAACCGATTGGTGTGATTGGAGCGATTACCCCGTTTAATTTTCCTATGAATTTAGTTGCTCATAAGGTAGGGCCCGCTATTGCGGCAGGTAATACGATTGTGTTGAAACCAGCTTCTCAAACCCCTTTGTCCGCTTTATTTATTGCTGAGTTGTTCCAACAAGCGGGATTGCCAGATGGTGTATTCAATGTTGTGACAGGGGCGGGAAGAACGGTAGGAGACGCAATTGTAGAGGATGACAGGGTCAGTATGGTTACTTTTACTGGAAGTCCTAGTGTAGGAATTGGAATTCGCAATAAAGCTGGATTGAAACGCACAACATTGGAGCTTGGTTCCAATGCGGCCGTTATTATTGACCGGGGTGTAAATATTGATAGTATCATAGAGCGCTGCGTTATGGGGGCATTCTCTAATCAAGGGCAAGTATGTATTTCACTGCAAAGAGCATATGTTCATGAAGAAGTATACGAAGAGTTTGTTACAAAGTTTGTAGAAGCAACGAAAAGACTAAAGCTAGGCGATCCGCTTGATTCAGAAACAGATATTTCTGCTTTGATTTCACCAGAAGATACGGATCGTTCTCTAAGCTGGATTGAAGAAGGAAAACAAAAAAATGCTAAGGTTGCGATAGGTGGAAATATGCAAGGAACAGTACTTGAGCCAACGGTTATGTTGGATGTTGCACCGGAATTAAAGGTGTCTTGTCAGGAAGTATTTGCTCCTATTGTGTTAGTAAATAAGGTAGCATCTGTAGATGAGGCTATTTCTTATGTGAATGATTCGCGTTATGGGCTCCAGGCAGGAATTTATACAGAAAACGTAACACATGCTTTGAAAGCAGCGGAAGCATTGCACGTGGGGGCAGTTATGATTAACGATGTTCCAACATTCCGCGTTGATCATATGCCTTACGGTGGTGTGAAAGAAAGTGGTACAGGAAGAGAAGGAATAAAGTATGCCGTTGAAGAAATGACAGAATTGAAATTAATTGTTTGGAATCAAAACGAATGCGGTAGTTAATTTAAGGGGAAGAAGGGTTTTTCATGAAAACATTGAAAGTAGCTGTTATTGCTGGAGACGGAATTGGTCCTGAGGTAATGGATGAAGGTGTGAAAGTACTGCAAACAATTGCAAATGTAAGTCAGCAATTTAAGTTTGAATTTACGTATTTTCCATGGGGGTGCGAATTTTATTCCAAGCATGGAAAAATGATGGATGATGATGGGATTGAACAACTTAAGGCATTTGATGCGATTTATTTAGGTGCTGTAGGATTTCCTGGAGTACCTGATTATATCTCGCTTTGGGATTTGCTTTTGAGAATTCGTCAAAGTTTCGATCAATATGTAAATATACGTCCTGTCACTTTATTAAAAGGTGCTCCTTGCCCGTTAAAAGATGTAAAGCGTGAAGATATTGATATGCTCTTTATTCGGGAAAATAGTGAAGGAGAGTATGCGGGTGCCGGCGATTGGTTATATAAAGGGAAAGAACATGAGGTCGTTTTACAAAATAGTGTGTTTTCTCGTAAAGGAACGGAGCGCATTATTCGTTATGCATTTGAAATAGCTCGAAAGGAAAGGAAATCTTTAACGAGCATTAGTAAAGGAAATGCCCTGAATTATTCAATGGTTTTTTGGGATCAAATTTTTGAAGAGATTAGTAAAGAATATCCGGATGTGAAAACAGCTTCTTATTTAGTAGATGCAGCTGCAATGTTGATGATTAAAGAGCCGCACCGGTTTGAAGTTGTTGTGACATCGAACTTATTTGGTGATATTTTAACGGACTTAGGGGCGGCTCTTGCCGGTGGTTTAGGCTTGGCAGCAGGAGCGAATATTAATCCTGAAAGACAGTATCCATCGATGTTTGAGCCAATTCATGGTTCGGCGCCCGATATTGCAGGGCAACAAATCGCCAATCCTTTGGCGGCAATATGGTCAGCAAGCCAAATGCTCGATTTTTTCGGATATGAATCTTACGGAAAATTAGTATTAGATGCATTGGAACAGACTTTGGTAGAAGGGAAAGTTTTGACACCAGATATGGGGGGAACTGCTTCTACATCAGATGTTGGAAAACGTATAGTGGAGATTTTAACATCTCTTATTCTTACCCAAACGCATGAAAGAGTGTAAGTAGAGAGGGATGCTTCCATACTCGGCAGGGGATATGAAAAATTTCTTGCCGAGTTTATGTCATTCTTTTTATAGAAAGACAATGAATCTATTGAATGTATTTTTAAAAGCGCTTTCAAATGAGTGTTCGTAAATCACGTTGTATTTTATCCTGCCATTTATAACACATAATGTTTGAAATAGATAAGAAAAACTGCTTGTAATCGCCAACTATTAATGGGGGCGGACGGATGGAAGGTTCACTTTATTATTTATCCCGCTATTTTAGGGCAGTAAGACTCCCGCCTCAAGATTCAGAGAGAAGTAAGGAAGATAGGGGGGAGTAGGGCTGCCCGTAACCGTAACAGCCCGATTGGTGAGGGCTCATAATCAGTGGGGATGAAGAACCCCCCAATGATTAAAGTTTCACTTTATTTTTTCATGAAATTCACAGTATGAAGAGAATAAATAACTAGAAAGAGTCTTGTCCATTTTGAAGAGGAGGAGCTTTTCATGAAGAAAGTGTTCGTTTGGATATTAGGATTGCTTCCTGTTATTGGTTCATTCACTGTTGTAAACAGAGTGAAGCCATATGTATTTGGTTTACCTTTCATTGTATTTTGGGCGGCTGCCTGGCTAGTTTTAACTTCTGTCTGTTTATATGTGATGAGCATTATTCAAGATCGGCAGGAGGAGGGGAAGCTTGATGAATAGTGCTATATTTATATTGATAGGCACTTTTTTACTTACCTTTTATTTAGGAATGCATGCTCGTAAAGGGCGAGAAATGCAGCTGGAACAATGGGCGGTAGGGAATCGGAATTTTGGTTCTGTTATTATGTTTGTGTTAATGGCTGGCGAAATTTTTACGACGTATGTATTTCTTGGTGGAAGCGGTGGGGCTTATCGAATGGGAGGGCCGATTATTTATATTTTTAACGCATTTTGTTATATTGTCCCATTTTGGATTCTTCCCCCCATTTGGCGCTATGCAAAGAAACATACACTTCTTACGCAGTCTGACTTTTTTGCGAAAAAATATAATAGCAAACCTCTAGGTTTATTAGTAGCGGTCGTTGGGATTGTTTCCATGATTCCTTATATCGTTTTACAGTTAAAGGGGCTTAAGATTATTGTATCGGAAGCTTCATATGGTATGGTTTCCCCTAATTTAGCCGTTTGGATTGGCATGATTGCCGTCACTATATTCGTTTCACTGTCCGGTATACACGGTTCAGCATCCACAGCCATCTTAAAAGATATTCTCCTGCTTATTGTCATTTTATTTTTAGGTATTTATTTACCTTATCATTATTACGGCGGTATTAAGCCAATGTTTGAAACATTAGATGCAACTAAACCGGAGTTCTTACTGATTCCGAAAGAAGGGTACAGTATATCGTGGTATATTTCTACTTGTATTACGATCGGGTTAGGACAATATATGTGGCCACAATGTTTCGGGGCTAGTTTATCATCAAAGGATGAGCGGACATTGCGAAAAAATGCTGCTATTTTACCGCTGTACCAAATTATATTAGTGTTCATCTTATTTATTGGCTTCACAGCCCTGTTACAAATTCCAAACTTACAAGGGGCAGATACCGATTTGGCGTTATTTAAAATTGCAAAAGCAACCTTTGATCCGTGGGTAGTCGGAGTAATCGGAGCGGCAGGTATTTTAACAGCACTTGTTCCATGCTCTATGTTATTACTGACAGCATCAACCATTTTGTCAAAGAATATTTATAGGACAATGAGACCAAATACAACGGATGCACAAATTGGACGATTAACTCGTATATTTGTTCCGATTGTTGCACT
Organism: Bacillus cereus group sp. BfR-BA-01522; assembly: GCF_022662635.1. Lineage (NCBI taxonomy): Bacteria > Bacillati > Bacillota > Bacilli > Caryophanales > Bacillaceae > Bacillus > Bacillus cereus group sp. BfR-BA-01522. Next base: position 27,294 of record NZ_JAKUDY010000006.1, read on the forward strand.
AATCGCTGTATTTTTTACGTTTTATGGTGGAAGCAGCATTATTGCATTGTTGATCATGGCTTATAGCTTTGTATTACAATTATTTCCACCTCTGTTTTGTAGCTTATGGAAAAGGAATCCGATTAATAGAGTAGGTGCTTTTGCAGGGATTATAGCTGGCGTCATTGTCGTTGCATATATCACTATAAAACAAGCGACGATGGGAACATTCTTTCCGCAAGCTCCGCAGTTTATAAAAGACATTGATGTCGGCATAGCGGCTCTTGTAGTGAACATAGTAATCATGTTTGTTGTCAGCGTTGTTACAAATAAAGGAAAGGAAAAACTAGAGCCTGAGATTACGTTGCAAAAAACAGTATAGATTCTTAAAGAAGAAACCCGGCTGAAAGAAACGATATGTTTTCAGTTGGGTTAGATTTTTTTATGAGAGTACATGATTAAGAACATAAAAAATGAAACCTCTCTGTAAGTGTCGAATATTCCTCGCTTTCTATTTAAAAATAATTCCCCAATACTAATCTTTAATGCGAATGAAAATTAAGATATGTGCATTTTTTGAATTTTCACTACAAACATAGAAGTGTTAAGAAAAAATAAAGGGATTAAGGGGAAAGGTGGAAATGCAGCATGAAGATTAAACAGTTTATGAGTGTTTGTTTTGCCGCTAGTTTTACAGTAGGTTTTGTAAGTGGTAGCGCGACGGAAGTAAAAGAGGATAAGGTATACGAAGTTGGGATACAGGAAAAACACAAAATGTTGAGCTGAAATTGGAAAGTGCGGAATTTGTCTTACCAGAACAATTTACGAAGTAAACACATGATAGAATCTTTAACAATCAAATCGATGAGCAAGGGCTGTTAAATTACTTTAAAGCTTTAAAAACAGCATTCCAAAAACATGTGAAATTTGGAACGAAGGTAATATCCAAAAATGGAGATAAAGCGCCAGTTGAATGAAAAGCAAAACCAATTATATTGAACGATTTGAGATCTAAAGTTCAAAGTGATGAGAAATATCATTGAATGAAAACGGATTCTTACAATGTGGCGGTTCTCTTATTAAGGGGAAGCAGTAGAAAGAAATGTAGTCTCTTATATCAAGCTTTATAAAGTAGAGGTCTGTGAAATTCATTATTATTCCGAAACTACAAACATTTTAGAATTTGTTCAATATTGAACGATTTGTTTGCAAAATCTTGTGCTATGATTAACCTGTAATTGAAATGTAGCCCTTACATTTGGGACAAGTATTGGTTATAGCGGTGTAGATAAAAGTTGTTAGATGGACGCATTGAAATTCTAAAATATGAAAGGAAGATCGCATATGAAAGCAGTAGTGGTTAATAAAAACAGCAAAGCAAACATTGAAGTTATCGAAAAAGAATTACGTCCGTTACGCGCAGGCGAAGCGTTAGTAGATGTAGAATATTGCGGAGTTTGTCATACTGACTTACACGTTGCAAATCATGACTTTGGTAACACAGATGGTCGTATTCTTGGACACGAGGGCATAGGAATTGTAACGAAAATTGCAGATGATGTTACTTCGCTTCAGGTTGGTGACCGTGTAAGTATCGCATGGATGTTCCAATCTTGTGGTCGTTGTGAATATTGCGTAACTGGTAGAGAAACATTTTGTCGTGAAGTTAAGAATGCGGGTTATACAGTAGATGGCGGTATGGCTGAACAATGTATCGTTACTGCTGATTATGCGGTAAAAGTACCAGAAGGATTAGATCCTGCTCAAGCATCATCTATCACATGTGCCGGTGTAACTACATATAAAGCGATTAAAGTATCCGATATTAAACCTGGCCAATCTATCGTAATCTACGGTTGTGGTGGATTAGGTAACCTTGCTGTCCAATATGCGAAACATGTATTTGGTGCAAAGGTTATTGCAGTAGATATCAATGACGACAAATTAGCATTGGCTAAAAAGGTTGGTGCTGATATGACAATCAATCCAACTACTCAAGGACTTGCTGATAAGATAATTCAAGAGGCATTTGGTGGTGCTTATGCTGCTGTAGTAACAGCAGTTTCTAAAGTGGCCTTCAACTCAGCAGTTGATGCAGTCCGTGCTTGCGGTAAAGTCGTTGCGGTAGGTTTACCAGTAGAAACTATGGATTTAAGCATTCCACGACTTGTGTTAGATGGAATTGAAGTAGTAGGTTCTTTAGTTGGTACTCGTAAGGACTTAGAAGAAGCATTTATGTTCGGTGCAGAAGGCAAAGTAGTGCCGGTTGTTCAAACTTGTTCATTAGATGAAGTACAAGATGTATTCGAAGAAATGGAGCAAGGTAAGATTCAAGGTCGTATGGTAATCGATTTTAAACAGCATAAGTAATTGCTAGTGTAAACAAATTTATTTTGTTTTCACGATTGTTGGTGCGGTTCTCTTAGTAAATATGAAAATGGGATCAGTCCAGTATGAAATGAAGTCACTAAAAACTCCATTTGGTTTCACTTGGCTAGATATTCGCCGATTCAATCGACGAATATCTAGCCCCTTTATTTTATAATAGAGAGAGTAAATAAATGAGCAATCTAATTACAACATACGTTATATTCTTTGGATAAATCACTACACTGAAGATAAGAGATCACATCTTTTTCTCTTATTTTCTCCGAATACCAATCGTTCTTCCAGCTTGTTTCGGTGGTTGTAAACTTTTATGCGATTCGCCAAGTTTTTCAATACGTGTGTAAATCTCAGGCGGGAAAGGGGCAGGGCGGCCTTTGTTCATATCTATCCCCATCAACATTTGTTCACTCGTTGCAAGTGGCTCTCCTTGTTCGTTTTCCATTGTGAAAAAGATATGCAATCGTTTTGTGTCATAATCTAACAGCTGGATTTTGACTTGTAGGGCTTGTCCTTCATATGCCTCAGCTAGATAGCAAAGGTGTGTTTCTAATGTGTAAATGGAATATTGATGTTTATCACGAAAATCAGCATGGATTCCTAATTCGATCATAAATTGATCTACAGCCATACTGAAGACGACGGCATAGGCCGCATCTGTCATATGCCCATTATAGTCGATCCAATCTTTTTGGACGTTTTCTTTTAAGAGTGGGTTTTCAATTTGAGGCAATTGATTTTCTCCTTTCCTGTTAGAGCTTTCCGCTTAAGTTTGCTCCTGGCCAATATTTCTCAAGTAATTGGATCAGTTCGATTAAGAATTCATCACGACGTTGTTCTAGTTCTGTTATGGAATGTCCAGTCGTTTGTGCTTCACATCCTGCAATGACTTGATTGGTCAGGTCGGTAGTTAGTTTTGGTGCGACTAATTTCGTCCATGGCAGTTGTAAGGCTGGACCAAATTGTTTCAGCATATGTCTCATTCCTTGTTCACCACCTGCAAGATGAAGGGTTAGAAACGGTCCCATAAGTGCCCAGCGCAATCCTGGGCCATAGATAATCGCGGCGTCCACTTCTTCTGTTGTGGCAACACCATCATTGATAAGATGTAGTGCTTCGCGCCATATTGCTTCCATAAGACGGTCAGCCACATGACCTTCCACTTCTGTTGAAATGACAAGTGGCTTCATATTAATAGATTGATAAAATTGCTCTGCAACTTTTATCGTTTCAGGAGAAGTATTTTTTCCGCCAACTAATTCTACGAGTGGAATTAAATAAACGGGATTGAATGGATGTGCAACAATGACGCGCTCAGGTCGTTGGCAATCTTCCTGTAACGTACTTGGTTTTAGTCCGGAAGTACTTGAGGCAATAATTGCTTCCGGTTTAGCGAAACGGTCAATTTCAGCTAAAACATTTCTTTTTAACGCTTCTCGCTCAGGGACATTTTCTTGAATTAAATCAGCATCTGCTACGGCTTTTGCCAAATCTGGTTCGAACGTGAGTCTATCTTTAGAAGCTCCTTTTGCTAATCCTTGTTTTTCAAGCGCAGGCCAAGCATTCTCTATACTCTGTCTTATACGTATTTCTGCATGTTCTGCTACGTCAGTTGCAACGACATCATAGCCTTGTGATAGAAAACGAGAAATCCATCCATTTCCAATAACACCTGTCCCAACAACGGTTACTTTTTTAATCATATTTGAGCTCAAATTATTCCGCCTTTCCATAAGGATTTCTTAATCCTAGATGTTTCCGTGCTTCTTCTGGTGTCATTGGTGTAGCACCTAATCCGCTCATGGTCGTGACAACGCGGTCTACTAACTGTGCATTTGTTGCAAACACACCTTTATCTAAATAAAGGTTATCCTCCAGTCCTACGCGAACATTTCCGCCTAGAAGGATGGATTGAATCGCCATTGGCATTTGCATCCGTCCAATTCCAAATGCTGACCAGTGAGCATTTTCAGGAAGTTTATCGCGCATATACAGCATTGTTTCTGTATCCGCTTCTGCTCCCCATGGGATTCCGAGGCAAAATTGGAACATCGGATCACCATCGATAAGACCTTCCTCCATTAACTGTTTCGCAAAGCGAACATGACCGGTATCAAAGCACTCTAGTTCAGGCTTCACACCGCTTTTCTGAATGAGGAGCGCTTGCTTGCGTAGCCAATCTGTTGGACTGACGTAAAGTTGGTCGCCAAAATTTAGACTTCCGCAATCTAATGTACAGATTTCAGGTAATAGAGCTTCTACAGGCTCATGACGCTCTTCCGGTGTTTGCATGTCCGTTCCAGGACCGCCCATTGTCGGATCCTCTTGGCTTGGAATCCAATCGCCGCCTCCGCCAGCTGTAATATTTAAAATAACATCTGTATCGGATTCTCGAATTCTTTCCACTACTTCTCTAAATAAAGTAAGATCATGACTCAGCGCTCCCGTTTTTGGATTACGTACATGGATATGGGCGATTGTGGCACCGGCCTTCGCAGCTTCAATGGATGCTTGTGCGATTTCTTTTGGGGTAACTGGTACGTGTGAGCTTTTTTTCGTCGTTTCTCCAGCTCCTGTTACTGCACATGTTACGATTACATTTTGATTCATGTTATCTCCTCCTTTTTTCATCCTGTACGAACGGGCACTTATAAATTGAGAGAAGCGAAAGTGCCTAACCCGTTCAATGAACCATGAGTGAGAATACCGATGGTTCATTCATTTTTTGAATCCCTTTCATTTTAAAACTAATAATTCAAAATAGAAAGACATTTCTTATAATAACGATATCTTAAACGGATATTATTTTTCAAACAATTCAACTTAAGTTTTATTCTGTAAAAGAATGAAGGGAACGACAAAAATTTGCTTATGCCTAGATTTAGAAAAAATGTAATCTTGCTTGTTCCTTTGATATGTAACAAGGGATATGAAAATACGGTAAAATATTGGTAATGTATGAAGGGGAATAGGAGGGAAATTTCCTCGATTCTTGTACTTTCTTCCTTGATTGTCAAGTCGTTTCAATGTGGTTGTTAACTGTACTGGATTTCCGACATTAGTATTTATACGTTTCGTTGTTTAGCGAGTTTTTCAATTGGTTACATGACAGTCAGTTTTACCTTTATACCACCGACGTTGACTATTGCTAGTTCTTTAGGTTTCAAGTACAGGGGCATTCTTATGGATTGGAGGAAAGAGAATGAAAATTGTATGTATAGGAGATAGTTTGACAGAGGGATTGGGTGTTGAGAAAGAAAAATCTTGGCCCATGGTTTTAGCGGAGTTAGGAACATTTGAAGTCATAAATAGAGGGATTTCTGGTGATACAACAGCGGGCATGCTCGGCCGTTTTTATCATGAAGTTATCAATGCTCAGGCTACACATTGTATCATTATGGGGGGGCATAATGATTTATGGTGGGATATGCCGATCAATATGATGTTAGGTAATATATACAGTATGGTAAAACAGTCACTTCATCATAATGTTACACCGATTATCGGAATTCCTATTCCGCTCCATATGGAAGGGATCGACCGTCAAAGCGTTGGGGAACCCGTCGCTGGTTATCAAGTGTTTCAGAATAAGCAATCTCAATTTATTCGTGATGTAAAACATATGGCGAGAGAAAACGGATGGAATGATATCGATTTTTATCGTCTGTACATGAATGAAAGAGAGGATGTGAATTCTTCTTATTTTGCAAAGACGGACGGCATTCATCCGAATGAAGATGGGCACCGAGATATGGCGGAGTTTGTATGGGAAGAGTTTAGGAAATGGTATCCATCTTATTTGTTTTGATGAACCTAAGGGGCTCACTATATGATAAGAATCCTTTCTAAGTCCCTGCCATACATAAATCATTAAAAAGAAACAAAATCAAAAATAAAGCGACTACAAGCCTTTCTTCGAAGAATAGTAGTTGTGAAAAAATATACAATTATCCCGCCAAACTTCCTCGTTGATTCCTATATACATGATGGAACGATTCGTTACATATGTTTCATTAAGGAATGGAGGAATAGAAATGGCAGTGTATCGCCTTATGTGGCGGAGGAATTGAGCGAGTGGATGGCGGATTTATCGGAGGAGCTTGTGTTAAAGGCACTCCAGATTGCTTTTGAAAATAATAAACGAACGATTGCTGATGTGAAGGGGATTTTGTGAGAGTGGCATGGAAAGGGCTATACAAAGCTGAGTGAAGTAGAAGAAGCGGAAGCTGAAGAGAAAGTATGAAGGAAAAGGTTACTTGTGATCATCGATTACTTACAGCTGATTACAGGAGATTTAAATTATAGAGGAAATCGGTTTCAAGAAATGAGTGAAATCTCTCGTAAACTAAAAGGGATGGCACGTGATTTAAATGTGTGTATAATCGCACTGTCACAATTGTCCCGTGAAGTAGAATCCCGGCAAGAAAACGACCGTTTTTATGTGACTTAAGGGAGACAGGGAAAATTGAACAAGATGTGGACTTGATTATGCTGATGTACCGAGAAGATCCTTACAATAAGGAAACGGAGCATAAAGATATGACAGAAATTCAAAGCGCAAAGCATCGAAATGGACCTGTTGGAGGGATAAAGCTGCGGTTTTTGAAGGAGTATGGGAAGTTTATATATGAGGAATAAATGAAGGTGAAGAGTAAACAGGGATAAGGAAACTTTTGAATGAAATATCATTAAAAATAGCTTTCAATCATTTATAAATTGGTTCTATAAGTTTAGATTGTTCACCACTTATAGAACCAATTTTCTTTTTATAACACACCGCTCTTCAAAATCGAGTTTTATGATAGTATCCGTATATCACGAGCCGAAGAAAGAAAACGAAATAGGAGGATGAGTACGATGAAAAAATGATAAGTTTCATCTTTTTAAGTATAGTGCTAGTTAGTTTTATTTTTTTTGTTAATTGGCATTTATCTTATGTATTTTGATAGGGCGGTATTTGAGTGTGATTAGTATGGGAACAAAGGAACATTTGTAGTGGGAAATCACTTTATTGACGAGCAAAGTAATGTTCATGTACAAGGCTTATTATATGAGACCTACCGTTATGTTTTTGAATCGTTATTTTTCCACCATACGATTGTTTCTTCAATACCGGAATGAATATCATATGATGGTTTCCAGTTTAGTTCATATTTTAAACGTGTAACATTTACGCCGATAAATAAAGGTTCATCTTTTGAAAAAGGAATTGCACCTAACTTAATTAAATGTTCTTTATTCATTTTGTTTGCGATTATATTCGCAATTTCTTTAATTTGAATAGAGTGGCCAGAAGCTATGTTAACAGTGCCTGTAATTTGAGAATGTAATAGTGATACAAGGGCGTTAGCAACATCGCTTACATGGAGGAAATCTCGAGATTGTTCTCCGTGTGTACATAAAGCTTCTTTGTTTTTTAATAAGGAAGTAATAATGTGAGAAATAAGGCGATTCCCCTGTTCATGAGGGCCGTATAAATGGAAAATTCGGCTCCAACATACACTGAGATTTGTTTGCTTAGCGTATGATTGTAACCAAGAATGTAATGCATTTTTGCATAAAGAATAAGGGTTTTTATAACATAGAAGTTTAGAATCTTCATATAATACACCGTTTATCCATTGATATTCTGCACCTGTGCCAGCAACGACAATTCTTTGGCCACCACAATATGAGAAATGTTGGATTAATGTAATACTAGATTGTAACCAATAAAAATTGTTAATAGATTCATAACATTTTGGTGGTACAGCCTCCCAAGCTAAAAGAACAAGATGACTCGGTTGAAGATGGAATATGAGTTTTTTTATTTCTTCATCACAAAGTAAATTTACTTTGTGCCAATGACAAATAAGTTGCTGAGGTGGTTTATTTTTATTGTAAGTTGCGTGAACTTCATAGCCCATTTGTACAAGGAAATGTACTACATATTTACCAATCCAACCATTCCCACCCGTTACAAGGACTTTTTTCATGATTTAATCACTTCAACTTTAGGAATTGCCACAACAAACTTCCCACCCCATTCCTTTATAAATGAGCATTCTTTCATAATCTCTTCTTTTAAATTCCACGGTAATATGAAAATATAATCTGGTTTTGTGCGTATGATTTCTTCTATTGATTTTACGGGGATGCGAGTCCCTGGCAAAAATAGATTTTGTTTATAAGGGTTTTTATCGACAGTATAAGGAAGAAATTCTTTCCCGATGCCGCAATAATTTAATAGAGTATTCCCTTTCGCGGGGGCACCATAACCGATAATTTGTTTATTTAAAGAGTGTACGTCAATAAAAAATTTTAAAATATCCATTTTTAATTGTTTCACTTCTTTAGCGAAAAGAAGATAGGAATCTAGTTTATCTAAACCGTAATCCATTTCTTTTTGCATAATATTTGATACGTTTTCACTTATTTTTGTATCTCTGTTGATATGCTGTATAAATAAACGTAATGAACCACCATGTGTGGGGAGTTCCTCTGCATCTATAATTTGCAAGTTATGGTGAGAGAAGATCTTTTGAAGACATATGAGTGAAAAATAGGAGAAGTGTTCGTGATAAATTGTGTCAAATTGTTTTAAAGATATGAGATTTAATAAGTGTGGGAATTCAATCGTTATACTGCCATTTGGCTTCAATAAAGTTTTTAAACCGGCGATAAAATCGTGTAAATGAGGGACGTGAGCTAATACGTTATTTGCAATAATTAAATCAGCTTGGGAATTTTCGTCTGTTAATTGTTTTGCTACATTGTTGCTAAAGAATTCTATTTTAGTTGGGATTCCTTTTTGAATGGCAATATTGGCAACATTTTTTGCAGGTTCAATCCCTAAACTTGGAATATTTTCTTTTTGAAAATATTGGAGTAAGTATCCATCATTGCTTGCAATTTCAATGACTTGTGAGTCTTTAGTTAATTTGAATCGTCCCATTGCCATTTCTACGTATTGTTTCGCATGCAATAGCCAACTTGAGGAGTAAGAGCTAAAGTATAAATAATCATGAAAAATATTTTGTGGGGATTCGAATTCATCTAGTTGGACAAGTAAACAATTATGACAAACGAACGTATGCAATGGATAGAAAGATTCCATTTTGTGTGCATGTTCTGAGGTTATAAATGAATTTGCGAGGGGGGAAACACCTAAATCTAAAAAAGTGTACTTTAGTAATGTGTGACAAAAGCGACATTTTTTCTGATTCATTGTATAGCCTCCCTATAATTTTTTAAATGCATCTATTTGATCGTTTGTAAAGGATTCTATGTTTTCACCACATGCATATTTTTTGTACCATTCGACGGTCCAAGAAATAGAGTCTTCTATCGGTAGTTTTGGAGACCAACCAAGTTCAGACATCGCCTTTGTACTATCAAGTGTTAAGATGGGGGCTTCATAAGGTTGTAGAGTAGTAGGGAGCAGTATGTTTAATGGTTTATCCCAAAGCTTAATTACAGATTGAATAAGTTCATGAACTGTTATGTGAGTTTGATTATTTGGCCCAAAATTCCAAGCATCAATATATTGATCATTATCCCAAAGCTTCTCTGCTAAAAGGATATATCCGTGTAGAGGATCTAATACATGCTGCCAGGGACGAATTGCATGAGGATTTCTAATGTTTAATGTTGCACCATGTAAATAGGAACGAATAATATCTGGAAGTAATCGGTCTTCTGCCCAGTCTCCGCCACCAATTACGTTTCCGGCTCTTACAGAGGCAAGTTTGGGGGAATACTCAAAGAAAGACTTTTGATAGGAAAGTGCTACTAATTCAGCGCAAGCCTTACTAGCGCTATAGGGATCATGCCCACCTAACCGATCGCTCTCTTTAAATGCTCGATTGCCTGTCCCGTCGTTTTCATAACACTTATCACTAGTAACATTAATCATAACCTGTACGCTGTCAACATGTTTTGCGGCTTCTAATACGTGCGCTGTACCTAAAACATTTACTTTAAATGTATCAATTGGATTTTTGTATGAAGCAGTGACAATCGGCTGTGCCGCTAGGTGAAAAATAATATTTGGTTTATTTTGTTTTATGACTTGTAATAAAGAATCGTAATCTGTAATATCCCCTGTAAATGAACGGCATTTTTTCATAGCGTTCGATTGTTCGAATAAATATGGTGTTGAGGAGGGAGGAGAAGAGTAGCCGGTTATTTCTGCGCCTAAAGAATGTAAAAAAAGTGTTAGCCAAGTTCCTTTAAAGCCAGTGTGCCCAGTAATAAATACTTTTTTCTTATGCCAAAAATTTGAAGAGTGCATTTTACCAAACCTTCCATGGAGCATAGTTACTTTCCCACAACTCTACTAATTTTTTCTTATCACGAAGTGTGTCCATCGGATGCCAAAAGCCTGTATGTCGATATGCTTCGAGTTCATTTTTAGCAGCTAACTGTACGAGAGTATCGGTTTCAAATACAGATGTATCATCTTTAATATAGTTGAAAACATCTGTATTTAAAACGAAGAACCCCCCGTTTATCCAGTTCCCATCTCCTAGTGGTTTTTCTTTAAAAGCTGAGACAGATGTGCCATTCATAATGAGAGAACCGAATCTACCAGGAGGTTGCACTGCAGTTACGGTGGCGATTTTTCCGTGCTTTTTATGAAATTCAGCAAGTTTTTTTAAATTTACATTACTTAATCCATCGCCGTAAGTGAGGAAAAAAGAATCCTCGTCTATATATTTTTGTATTCTTTTTACCCGCCCAGCAGTTTGAGTGTTTTCTCCCGTATCAATGAGTGTAATCTGCCATGGTTCTATATGATGAAAATGATTCGTAATGGTATTATCTTTTAAATGAATTGTGAAATCAGACATGTGTAAATTGTAATTCAGAAAAAATTCTTTAATAGCATAGCCTTTATATCCTAAACAAATAATAAACTCAGTAATTCCATAATAATGAAATAAACGCATAATATGCCAGAGAATGGGCTTTGTGCCAATTTCAATCATCGGCTTTGGTTTCAAATGTGTTTCTTCACCAATTCGAGTACCATATCCACCAGCAAGAATTACAGCTTTCATATCTGAAATCCCCCAGTTTAAAAGGTATTTTTTAATGGCCATATCAACAATTATTATATGAAGTGATAACAGGTCTATGAATAAAACACATGATAATTTGCATGAAAAAAGTAACCAAAATTGGTTACTGAAAACAAGGAAGTTGTATGACATCCCTGGAAAACAATCTGCAATAATAACATATGGCTTTACGGAGAGTTTTATAACGAAAAATATTTAATCTTCTCATAATGGACAAAACGGTTGCTTATATATGGTAGTAAAGAATCGTTTAGGAGGGGGATATTATTGCAACTTTAATCTCTCACTTTTATAATGAAGAATACTTGCTACCTTGGTGGTTAATGCATCATAAACAGATCTTTAATCATGGGATTTTAATTAATAGGGGTTCTACAGATCGATCGGTAGAAATGTGTAAAATATTTGCACCAGACTGGGAAGTGAGAACTTCAAAGGTACCTGAGTTTGATGCAGAACAAGTTGATAATGAAGTTATGGATATTGAAAGTGAAGTGAACGGTTGGAAGATGACTTTAAACACTACAGAATTTCTTTGTTGTCAAAATAAAACAAGCTTCTTTCATTCATTAAATGAGCTGCAAAAAAGAATGTATGCGATTCGAATGATTTTAATGGTGGATCCTTTAAATAATTATTATTCTAATCCAAGGTATTCTAAACCTCTAGTGAAACAGAGGTTTCATGGATATTTTCCACATGATCCATATCTTACCAAGAGTTGGAGATTAATTCATAACTATAAAAAGGGATACTATACACCAGGGAGGCATTCATCCGCTTATCCATTTGAATTGTATACCTTGCCCGCCCTTGTGCTAAAGTTTTATTTTAGTCCATGGAATGATCAAATAAAAAAAAGAAAGTTGCAAATTGCCCCGACTCTTTCGCAGCGTTGGAGTGCCTTAAAAACTTCCTATGGAACAACTTTAGAAGAATTGGAGTCAAAATTTATCGGTGTTGCAGCACACACACAAGACCTTCGTCTAAATCCAGTATATCAAGAAGTATTTTCTCAAAAATAGGGTGAATCGTATACAGGAGGATTGACATGAACGAAAATAATGTTAAAAAAATCTTATTTATTCGATCAGGAACTCCTTTTTATTTCCCAGCACTAGAAACAGCAATTTTTAATAGTCTACAAAGGGCAAGTAGCAATGTAATGATGGTACATATAGAGAAAGCAATAAAAACAGCAGTACGGACAAAGCCGGATTTTATTTTGGTATTGCATGGTTTAAGAGAAGAGTTTAATCAAATCATCCCTGAATTAAAGAAATTGGGCTTTACGACAGGAATTTGGTTGACAGATGATCCCTATTATATGGATTTAACCCAAAATATTGTTCCATATTATGACTACATATTTACTCAGGATTTAAATTGTATTAAATTTTATAGGAGCAGGGGATGTAAAAATGTTTTTTATCTCCCTTTAGCAGCGGATCATAACGTATATAAACCCGATTTTAAAGATAAGTCTAATCATTATGAAATTAGTTTTATTGGTACAGCGTTTAAAAATAGAATTGAATTCATTGACTCAATTTCTGAATATTTAGTTTGTAAGAACTTGAAAATTGTAGGATTTGGTTGGGAAAAATTGAAGAGTTATAAAATCTTGAAAGATAAGATAAAACTCTTGCCACTTGGTAAATATGAAGATGCGTTACAATATTATGTATCTACTAAAATTAATATTAATTTGCACCGTTCACCATATGATAAGGACATGAATAGTAATGCAGCAAATATTGCTGCATATTCAGTAAATAATAGAACATTTGAAATTAATTCCTCAGGTTCTTTTCAGTTAACTGATATACGTCCAGATATAGCGAAGCACTATATACCAAGTGTTGAAATAGAAACTTTTTGTAATCCACAAGAGTTTATAGAAAAAGCGGAATATTATTTAGAAAATGTAAAAGAGAGGAAGCAAATAGCGAAAAATGGGCTGATTAGAACTTTAAAACATCACACATATGATAAACGTGTCATACAATTATTAAACTATATTAATGAAATTGATAAGTATCCAAAGAAATAGGAGAGGGGTCACATAAATTCTAATAACGATTTGAATGATCGTCATGTTGTATTTTTCAGCTTAAGTGTATATCTTTTAAAAGGATATACCAAGTTCTTTTATTTAGATAATTACTTGAAACTTGAATTGGAAAGACATGATTTATGCCCCATTCCAACTCATGTATCTCATTTTCAAGTCCTGTTGGATAGAGTAAAAGTATCTTAAAGTTATTTTTAACAATATTTGATAAAATTAATTGTAACTCTAACGTTTCAGTCAAATCTCCGCCCCATCTAACAAATAAAATAGATTGAGAATTTTGCATTCTTTTGTAAAAATTATCAATCCTTCGATCTAATTTTTGTTTGAAATCTTGGTATGTGATAAACCAATCTTTATTTGAGATGATAGGGAAATCATGATAGGATGTTACGTTATATTTGATGTCTTTTACAATGTGAGAATAAACAGGTTGTATTACGCCATCATGAAAAAGAACATTTTTATCTGGCAATGCATGCATATTTTTCAAGTCCATAAAGTCTATAAAGTTATTTTTTAGTAATTTATTAATAGAAGAAAGGTCTGGAGACACAAACCAATCTAGAGGACCAGCATATTTACGTAGCCCATATTTTCTTAGATGGATAGCAGTATAACAATTGTTCCCTAGACTAATAACATCATCATATATCCCTTGAGCTCCTTTAATTTCCAATACAATCATCCTTTTCTTTATACAAATTAAAAGGTATTTGTATAACAGCTTAAAATAATGTATCCTCATTACATATATTTTTTGAGAAATGTAATATAAAAAATATTTATTTTATAGAATTAGGAAATCGTTTCCTCACGAATAATATATGTATGTATAAATATGAATGTGAAAATAGTTTAAAAAGATTTATACAACTTTAGGTTTGTTAGATATAGAATACAAGTTTCTATATTTAGATATATTCAAATAAGACTTCAACATAATTATTTTTTTAAACGGTATGTTGAAGTGAATTTGTATATTCTTGAGTGATATCAAGAATATCAAATGGTGAATATTTGGTATACCGATGTGCTTTCCTACCATTTTTTGATAGGTCTTCGAACAATCTGACAAGAATGGGAATCATGTCTCGACAGGATGTGAACAGCACATCGCGTATACTTGGAAAATAAATATATGTAATATATGTTGCCTTATATTTATTCACTGGTCTCTTTATGTTTCTTCTCCCAAATGAGCCTCCGCATTTTATAAGTTATACTGGCAATAAGACATAATGCAATCAACTGCCCGTACAAATGGCACTGGAATCGTTCGAGTTTTATCTTTTTAACCGCATGAATACCCAAAATAGATTTCTATGTTTTAAACGTTCACATTTTTGTTTAAAGTTCTTCTATTATCTTGTTGCAAACGCTTACTTGTTTGTGTATAATGAAGTCAAACTTAAAGGATTGTTACTGTTCGGCAGGCAAAACCTAAATTGATTCGAAGACTACTATTGCTATGTAGTTTTGGGGAATCAGTTTAGGTTTTTTTTATTATTTGTGATCACATTAGAAATAAAAAGAGGCGAACAAAATGAAAATCCATAAAATTTTAAATAATAATGTTGTTTGTACGATAAAAGAGAATAATAGTGAAATTATATTGATGGGTAGAGGTTTAGGATTTCAGAAAAAAGTGGGGGATACAATTGATGAATCTAAAATAGAAAAAACATTCGTTTTAGAAACAAAAGAAGTATCTGAGAAGCTTGCTACGTTATTAACTGAGATTCCTGTAGAGCATTTAGAAGTGACAGAGCAAATTGTACAATTAGCGAAAACTATTTTGCCGAGCCGTTTAAGCGAGTATATTTATCTTACATTAACAGATCACCTTAGCTTTGTGTTCACGCGGCATAAAGAAGGGATTGAGCTGAAAAATGCACTTCTTTGGGAAATCAAAAAGTTTTATCAAACAGAGTTTGAAATTGGTTTACGAGCTTTAGAGATTATTGAAAAAGAAACAGGTATTAGGCTTTCAGAGGATGAGGCTGGTTCGATTGCACTTCATTTAGTAAATGCTCAGCAAGGGGAACCAGAAATGCAGCAAACAGTAACAATGACAAAAATTGTTCAAGATATTTTAAATATTGTGAAGTATCATTATAAGATGGATTTAGATGAAAATTCATTTAACTATAGCCGATTTGTCACTCACTTACGATATTTTGCTCAACGTTTACTTCAGCATGAATCAAGCTCAAATGAAGATGACTTTTTATTTGAGCAAGTCAAACAAAAGTACAACGAAGCTTATCGTTGTACAGAGAAAATAGAAGAGTATTTACGTAGTAGACATAACACTCTTCTTTCGAAAGATGAAAAAATGTATGTAACGCTTCATATCCACCGTGTAACGAAGCGGGAATCAATTTGAATAAAATATAGGATTGTTACTGATTAGCAGGCAAAACCTAAATTAATTTCCATTTGCATGAAAATAATTTTGTGCAGGTGGGGATTAGTTTAGGTTTTTATTTTTAGAATGACTGAAAAAGGGAGGCGTGCATGCGATGAAATACGAACAATTAGCAAAAGATATTCTTAAAAATGTTGGTGGAACCGAAAATATAAATAGTGTGGTTCACTGTATTACCCGCCTAAGATTTCAATTAAAAGATGAGGGAAAAGCAAATACAGAAGTGCTGAAAAATATGGATGATGTTGTTACCGTTATGAAAAGCGGCGGACAGTATCAAGTTGTAATTGGCAATCATGTTGCTGATGTGTATAAAGCGGTTGTCACGGTTGGAGGCTTTCAGACGAAAGAGGATGAAAATATTGATGACCAAAAGAAAAGTAGTTTTATAGATATTGTTTCTAGTATTTTTACACCTGTTTTAAGTGTACTAGCCGCAACAGGGATGATTAAAGGTTTTAATGCGCTTATTTTAGCATTAGGCTGGTTAAGTCAAGAATCAGGAACTTATCAAATCTTAAATGCAGTTGGAGATTCATTATTTTACTTCTTCCCAATCTTTCTAGGTTATACAGCGAGTAAAAAGTTTCATGGTGCACCATTTATTGGGATGGCAATTGGCGGTGCGCTTGTTTATCCAGCTTTAGCTGGTTTAACAGCCGGGAAACCGCTTTATACATTATTTGCAGGGACAATGTTTGAATCACCTATTCATATTACTTTTTTAGGTATACCTGTTATTTTAATGAATTATGCGTCATCTGTTATTCCGATTATTTTAGCTACTTATTTTGCCGCTAAAGTAGAAAAAGAGTTAAAGAAAGTCATTCCAGATGTTGTGAAAACATTTTTAGTGCCATTTTTCACATTGCTGATTATTGTACCGATTACCTTTCTTGTCATTGGACCAATTGCAACATGGGCAGGTCAATTTTTAGGACAAGCTACACTATGGGCGTATCATTTAAGTCCGTTAGTCGCAGGTATTTTCCTTGGAGCGTTTTGGCAATTGTTTGTTATCTTTGGTCTTCATTGGGGTATTGTACCAATTGGATTTAATAATTTAGCAGTACATGGTGAAGATCCAATATTAGCTCTTATATTCGCTGCTTCTTTTGCACAAATTGGTGCTGTTCTTGGTGTTTGGATAAAAACAAATGAGAAGAAATTGAAAGAACTTAGTATGCCCGCTTTTATTTCTGGTATTTTCGGGATTACAGAGCCAGCTATTTATGGGATTACACTTCCGCAGAAAAAACCTTTCGTTATAAGTTGTATCGCTGGTGGTATTGGCGGAGGAATTCTTGGTGTATTTGGTACAAAGGCGTATATGGCAGGTGGCCTTGGAATATTTCAAATTCCAACATTTGTTAGTTCAAAAACAGGCATTACAGCGGGATTATGGGGATCTATTATTGCGATGATTGTTGCATTTGTATTAGGATTTGTACTTACTTACTTGTTTGGTGTAAAGAAAAAGGGACAATCTGTTCAAGTAAATCCTGACCAGACAAAACCATCTCAGCACGAGGAAGTTCATGCTACTATGAATAGTGAAGTCATTGTGAGTCCTTTTTATGGAGAAGTAAAACCGTTAAAAGATATTGAAGATGCAGCGTTTGCCTCAGGCGTTCTTGGGAAAGGGGTAGCGATTGAACCTTCAGAAGGAAAATTATTTTCACCAGTTTCTGGTACAGTTTCCGCACTTTTTCCAACGAATCATGCCTTAGGAATTACGACGGAAACAGGGGCGGAGCTTCTAATTCATATCGGGATGGATACTGTGAAACTAGATGGGGAATTTTTCTCTTCTCATATTGCACAAGGAGATCATGTTGAAAAAGGACAATTATTGATTGAATTTAACATAGCTGAAATTCAAGACGCAGGCTATATTGTGACAACACCAGTTGTTGTTACAAATCATGATCAATATAACGTAATGATAAAAGAGAAGGGTCAGGTGACACCTGAAGAATCTGTAATCGAACTAGAAGTGAAATGATTTTTGAAATTTCATATTGTTTAAAACGAGGGAAGACATATTGCATGCCCTTCCTTCGTTAATTATTATATAAAGGAGTTTTCATATATGGCTAAAGTTACGTTTCCAAAAGGTTTTTTATGGGGTGGGGCAATGGCTGCTAACCAAGCTGAAGGAGCATATTTAGAAGATGGAAAAGGATTAACAACAGTGGATCTCCTTCCAACTGGTGAAAAACGTTGGGATATTATGAAAGGAAATATCCAATCCTTTACACCGATGGAAGGAGAATTTTATCCATCGCATGAAGCAATTGATTTTTACCATCGTTATAAAGAAGATATTGCTCTGTTTGCAGAAATGGGATTTAAAGCGTTACGCGTTTCGATTGCGTGGACACGTATTTTTCCAAATGGTGACGAGAAACAGCCAAATGAAACAGGTTTGCAGTTTTATGATAATTTGTTTGACGAATTATTGAAATATGGAATTGAGCCGGTCGTGACAATGGCTCATTTTGATGTACCTGTTCATTTAGTCGAAACATATGGAAGCTGGAGAAATCGAAAGCTTATCCATTTCTTTGAAACATATGCAAAAACGATTTTTAAACGATATAAAGATAAAGTGAAATATTGGATGACGTTTAATGAAATTAATATGCTACTGCATTTACCTTTCGTTGGTGCTGGTTTAACTTTTAAAGAAGGCGAAAATAAAAAACAAATTCAATATCAAGCAGCACATCATCAGCTTGTGGCAAGTGCTTTAGCAGTGAAAGCGTGCCATGAAATAATACCGGATGCTAAAATTGGTTGTATGCTTGCAGCAGGAGCGACGTATCCATATACATGCAATCCAGATGATGTTTTACGAGCGATGGAACAAGATAGAGAATCATTCTTTTTCATTGATGTACAAGCAAGAGGTGAATATCCTGGATATGCGAAGCGATTCTTTAAAGATAATCACTTAGAGATTGAAATGGAAAAAGAAGATGAAGAGATTTTAAAAGCATATACAGTGGATTATATTGGATTTAGCTACTATGCTAGCCGAGCAGCAAGTACAGACCCTGAAGTATTAAAGGGCATTACAAGTGGAAATGTATTTGGCTCTGTTGAAAATCCGTATCTTGAAAAATCAGAATGGGGCTGGACAATTGATCCAAAAGGGTTCCGTATTACAGCAAATCAACTGTACGATCGTTATCAGAAACCGCTGTTTGTTGTGGAAAATGGTCTAGGTGCAATTGACACATTACATGCTGAAGAAGAGATTAACGATGAGTATCGCATCGATTATTTACGAAAACATATGATTGAACTTTCAGAGGCAATCCAAGATGGGGTAGAGGTTATTGGATATACAAGCTGGGGCCCAATTGACCTTGTCAGCGCTTCAACAGGTGAGATGAAGAAACGGTATGGATATATTTATGTTGATAAAGATAATGAAGGAAAAGGATCATTAAAAAGATTCAAAAAGAAAAGTTTTGATTGGTATAAACAAGTCATTGCAACAAACGGTGAAAGTTTAAACGCTTAAATCGTAAGAAAACCTGTGCCAAAAGGTCGTACAAAAGGCTCTTTTGGTGACAGGTTTTTCTTTTTTACACTATATGAATGATGCACGCTTCATTATCTGCGCTTCGATATGAGATGTTGACCAATCGAAAAAAGGGCGTACATATCATTCTACTATTCTAGTTCCATTTATAAACATTTGATATAATGTTATATTGATATTATATATGTATGATTTACATTTTTAAATTTACATAATCGTTCATTACTCATGAAAGAAAAGAGGTACAAAATAATGGGTACGAAAAAGACTGTAGCGATATCCACACTTGCTTTAGCGATGATTACGGGAGTTGATACGACTCATGCTCAAGCGGATGAACCTGCTCAAATACAGGATTCTATTAAACCAAGTGTAGATGAGAAAGTTTCTGAATGGAAACAAGCGAAGCAAAATGTGAAAGATAAAGTCTCTGAATTGAAACAGGAAAAGCAAAGTATAGAAAACAAAGTGGATGAATGGAAACAAGAAAAGCAAAATATAAAAGACAAAGTCTCTGAATTGAAACAGGAAAAGCAAAATATAGAAAACAAAGTAGATGAATGGAAACAGAAAAAACAAAATATAGAAGAGAAAGTAGGGGAAATCAAGCAGGCGAAGCAAAATGTGAAAGACAAGGTTTCTGAATTGAGACAGGAAAAGCAAAATATAGAAGAGAAAATCCCTGAATTGAAAGAAATCAAACAAAATGTGGAAGAGAAAATAGAGGCATTTAAGCAGTTAAAGCAAACGGCAGAAAAAAAAGTGACGGAACTGAAACAAGTAAAGCAAAATGTAAACGAGCAAGTGTCTGAATTAAAACAGTTTGTTAAACAGATGGAAGAGAAAGTGAACGAGCTAAAACAAATGAAACAAGCGATAGAAAATAAAATCGCTGAATGGAAACAGACGAAGCAGCCTGGAGTAGAAGATAAAGTCTCTGAATGGGGACAGGAAAAGCAAAATATAGAGAATAAAATCGCTGCATTAACAGAGGCAAAGCAAAATGTAGAAAAGCAAGTCTCTGAACTAGCGCAGAAGAAACAAGCGAAAGAGGAGAATCGCATTACCTTTTTTTAAGCCGAAAACTGAAAATAGAGAAC
Source organism: Bacillus cereus group sp. BfR-BA-01522 (assembly GCF_022662635.1). Lineage (NCBI taxonomy): Bacteria > Bacillati > Bacillota > Bacilli > Caryophanales > Bacillaceae > Bacillus > Bacillus cereus group sp. BfR-BA-01522. The sequence continues at coordinate 47,878 of NZ_JAKUDY010000006.1, forward strand.
TTCCTAACGCCGGAGCGAGCGAATCTCATACAATGCCTTTAGGGGTGCTATCGATTTTAGGTGGAATTCTATTACTAGTGCGAAATAAAATGAAAAAAGTATTGTAAGCAACATATAAGAAAAAGAGTAGTTTCAAAAAATGAAAACTGTTCTTTTTTGTCTGTTTACTGTAAAGCGCTTTCGTTTTAATGTAGTTAATAACAATACGCTTTCAAATATATCATAACGGAAAGGGATATGGAACGCGACAGGAATTTTCTATGAATTCATCTAATGATGTAAACATGTGAAGAATGATTTAGGAAAACAACAAAACGAATAAGGGTGGAATAGCAAATGAAAAAAATTATAAATAAGCCGGAAACACTCGTCATGGAGATGTGCAATGGGATGGTCATGGCACATCCAGAACTTGAGTTATTAAAAAAGTATAAAGTAATTAAGAAAAAAGAAATGAATGAAAATAAAGTTACATTAATTAGTGGTGGCGGAAGTGGCCATGAACCAGCTCATGCTGGATTAGTTGGAAAAGGAATGCTAGATGCGGCAGTGTGCGGAGATGTGTTTGCTTCCCCTTCACAAATTCAAGTGTATCAGGCCATTAAAGCAACAGCGAGCAAAAAAGGTACGCTCCTTATTATTAAAAACTACAGCGGCGATATTATGAATTTTAAAAATGGTGCTCACTTAGCTACTGAGGATGGCATTCGAGTCGAATATGTTCGCGTAGATGATGATATTGCGGTAGAAGATAGCCTTTATACAGTTGGTCGCCGCGGTGTTGCTGGAGTCATACTTGTACATAAAATTGCCGGTGCAGCAGCAGAAGAAGGTATGGATTTAATGCAGGTCAAAGCTATAGCGGAAAAAGCAGTGGCGAATGTTCGTACAATTGGTATGGCGCTCACTTCTTGTACGGTTCCAGCTAGTGGTTCACCTACTTTCAAATTAGGTGAAGATGAGATGGAATACGGGGTTGGTATTCACGGAGAGCCAGGAAGAAAACGTGAAAAAGTTATGAGCGCAGATGAGCTAGCAATGCGCATGACAAATGATCTTTTGAAAGATTTAGAGCTAGACGAAGAGACTGAAATTGCTGTTTTAGTGAACGGTTTTGGCGGTACACCGCTTCAAGAATTGTATGTATTTAACAATGCAGTTACGAGAGAACTAAGTAAACGAAACATACGAATCAATAGAACGTTTGTTGGTAACTATATGACAAGTATTGATATGGCTGGGCTTTCTTTAACTATTATGAAATTGGATAAAGAGCTAAAGACATTGTTATCGAAAGAGTGTTATACGCCAGCGTTTCAAGTAGATGGTCTAGTGGAGAGGGTAGAATATATGCCTCTAGAGGAAGAGGAAGAAAAACAAGTTTCGTTTGAAGTAGAAACAGCGGAGAAACATGCGATAATTCAGAATGAGGTGCTTACGATAGACAATATGGTGTATCTTGTTGATAAAATGAGTGAAGTCATTATTCAAAATGAAATACCATTTTGTGAATTAGATACGCATGCGGGCGACGGAGATTTTGGAATGAGCGTTGCGAAAGGATTCAAGCAATTGAAACGTGAATGGAGCTCGATTTTGAAACAAGAGCCTTTCAATATTGGAACATTTCTAGATGCGTGCTCTATGGTCATTATGGAACATTGCGGCGGTGCTTCTGGTCCAATTTGGGGCGGGGCTTTTCGGGCTGCGAGTAAGGCTGCCGGAGAGCAAACAGAATTAACAGTTGGAGAAATGGCCAACATATTAGAAGCTTCCTTAAAGGGTATACAATGGATTGGAGAGCGCTCTTTCGGACGAGGAGCTGAGGTAGGCGATAAAACACTTGTGGATGCATTTGCACCTTGTGTACAGTCTTGGTTAGACAGTGCTACAAATGGTGTAGACTTTAAAACGGCTTTTGAAAAAGGAGCAGAGGCTGCAGTGAAGGGGGCGGAATATACAAAAGAAATCGTTGCTCGAATGGGTCGTGCTGGTACAGTTGGAGAACGCAGCTTAGGATATCCAGATGCCGGTGCCTATGCATTAGGAGTAATCTTTACGGAGCTTTCTCGTGCTTTAAGATCATAATATAAAAGATTGTCTAAAACATGTATGAATTGCTTATATGTTATGTTCCAATTTTAATTTTCGTGTAATAATAAAGATAAGAAATGCAAAAATATGATAGGAGAGTGTCAGTTATGATTGTAACAACAACAAATGAAATTCAAGGGAAAGAAATTATCGAGTATATTGATATCGTAAATGGTGAAGCGATTATGGGGGCAAATGTTGTCCGTGATTTGTTTGCTTCTGTTCGTGATGTTGTCGGTGGTCGTTCTGGGGCGTATGAGAGCAAGTTAAAAGAAGCGCGTGATGTTGCGATGGCAGAAATGAAAGAGCTGGCAAAACGAAAAGGTGCCAATGCAATTGTTGGTGTTGATGTAGATTACGAAGTTGTTCGTGATGGAATGTTAATGGTTGCGGTAAGTGGTACAGCGGTACGTATATAATAGAAAAAAGGAGGTCCCCTTATAGTAGGCAGCATTTGCTTACTATAAGGGGATTTTTCTTTTAAAAAATCAATTGTTTTTGTATTTAGATAATTTAATATAAATGGAATATACTGTAGACATAAAGGTGTAATATTACTTGTTCGATTAGTAAATAGAGAAGGGGATTGGAGAGAGTACAGTGTATTTTAAGAAATTTGTAGGTATCAGTATGGTAGCGGTGCTTACACTTGGGGGATGAGCGCTTGCAAATCATTAGAAAGTACAAAGGAAGTCAAACAAGAAAGCGCTTCGAAGGGGCAGAAAGAAGAAAAGAATCAAAAGAGTAAAAGTTATGAGATGACATTAGAAAGTGCAGAGTATACTTTACCTGAACGAGATTCAACACCTCTTAATGGACGAGTTCTGAAAGGGAAGGTAGGTATTAAAAATATAGGGAAAGAAGCGTTGAGATTCTCTCCAGACGATTTTGCTCTATATGTCAAAAATGAAAGCGTATTCGAAATATGGTGAGGATAGACTTTCTTTTGATGTGGTAGATCCAGGTAGAAAAGTATCTGGGGCTATATATTTTGATGTGAAAGAACTTGCAAATAAGGAAAAAGGATTGGAACGCCCTGCTAAAGCGTTAGAAGCTTACTTAAACGCAGGTTTTTACGATAAAGACGTAGATAAAATGAAAGACCTTACAGGTGAAGATGAAGAAAACTCCGATGATTAAAGTTTCACTTTATACAAATTAAGAAAAAAGAAGCAATGCTCAAAAGCGTTGCTTCTTTTCTTCTGTTAAGCAGATTGTCTTTTTACTTTTTCAAGTAAGCGAGCTAATATGTGGGCACGATAAGATTCTAGTTTTCTACCTTCATACGTGCGAATACCTAATTTTTTCAGTTCTTTTACGTACCAACCTTTACTTCCGAAATGCATAGTATCTCTCCCCTTCAAGTTATTTTTTATATTGCTTCTGATTTTTGGAGCGGGACATAGATGAAGGAAGTGAATTTCGTGTAAAATAGTTAACTTTGTTTCAAAAGACATATATACTAAAGGTAGTATATAACGAGGTGGACAGACGTGATTATAGAGAAGCACGAAATTCAAATTGACCAAATTACGAGCGGAAAGGTAAATATTTTTACCTTTTACCGAAATAGAAAGCAAATTGATGATCCGTTTTTAAAATTACAAGAACCATCGCTAACAGCTAACTACTTTTTCCATTTTCATTTGGACGTAGAAGGCTTAAGCATGTTGCAGGAAGAATTTCCAGGCATATATCCGTACGACGGGAATGGAACCATTCACGACTGGACGGAGAAAATGAAACAAGAGTTAACGCGCCAAATTCAAACTGGACAGTGGAATAGACGCGTGCGTATTGGAAATCGTATTCTTGATGTGGTATTTACGTGGTGTGATGAAGAGGTTGAATAAAAAAGAAGCGGAATTACGCTTCTTTTTTAGCGCTGGAATAAAATAAGCTTTCCTGCAGAAGATGTGCAGCGATGTGTTTTTTCATACAATCCTTTTTCTCGTAAGATAGCTTCTCCTTTTAATTTTGCTTCTTTTTCTGTTGCGGCCTCGAACGATTCATCTAATGCTTTAGAACCATCTTTTTCAAAGGCTGTTAGAACGTATACTCCCATGAAAATCCCCCTCCGATTTAAAATCAGAATCTTATAATTATTTTGTCATAAAACGGTAGAATATGCAAAGAAATATATGACATAGCGTGTTACAATAAAGTGAAACTTTTGAAACATAGAAAGGGTCGTTTGTTAGTGAAACAAATAAAGTTTATACATGCAGCTGATTTGCATTTAGATAGCCCGTTTAAAGGTATGGAAATGAGTGTACCAACCTCTATTTGGGAAAGAATGAAGCAAAGTACATTTCGATCATTTGAACGGATCATTGATAAAGCCATTCAAGAGCGCGTTGATTTTGTATTGCTTGCTGGTGATTTATATGATGCGGATACGAGAAGTTTACGCGCACAAGTATTTGTAAGAGAGCAGATGAAACGACTTGCGCAGTATGACATTTCGGTATATATCATTCATGGTAATCATGATCATTTAGGAGGAAGCTGGGCGGCGATTGAGTTTCCAGACAATGTTCATATATTTACTGAGCCATATGTGGAAGAAAAGTCATTTTACAAAGATGGAGAACTTCTTGCTTCTATTTATGGTTTTAGTTATTTACAGCAGGCAGTAACAGATAATATGACAGCGCAGTATACGAAAATGAGCGATGCACCATTTCATATTGGGCTGCTTCACGGCAGTGTAGAAGGGGATGCAGAGCATAACCGTTATGCACCATTTCAAATTCGTGAACTGAAAGAAAAAGAATTTCATTATTGGGCACTTGGCCATATACATAAGCGTGAGATATTGGTAGAGAACCCACCTATCATTTATCCAGGGAATATACAAGGGCGTCACCGAAAGGAAGCGGGTGAAAAGGGTGCATATCTTGTGGAAATGACAGAGCAAGAGACAAGGTGTTCGTTTTTTCACACAGCGGATGTTATTTGGGAAGAGATTGAACTTTCAATTGAGGGACTTGATACTGTTGATGATTTTATGAAGGCTGCTTCAGAAGTGTTGCAGAAACAGCGAAAAGTTGAAGAAGGAATTTTTTTAACTGTTATTTTGACAGGACAAGGTCCGTTGTCTTCGTATTTACGTGATGAAAAACGTGTTGAAGAGATTTTTCATATTTTAAGTGCTGGAGAAGAGCGCAAAGATTTTGTTTATGTGATGAAGTGGAAAAATGAGACAGCTTCCTTTGCAGAAATCCAGCAGTTAAAGGAAGAAAATCATTTTGTTGGGAGCGTATTGCAAGAGTTAGAATCTTTTACAAACATGGATACAATCCTTCAAACGATTTGGACATCGCCTGTTGCCCGTAATGTCATTGAGCCGTTTTCAGATGAGGAACAAGCAGAGATTCAAAAGGAAGCAGAAAATATTATATTAGAGCAATTATTCCAGCAAGAGAGGGATACAAAATGAGAATTGAAAAACTCCATATTTATGGCTATGGAAAACTAGAAAATGTAGAAATGGATCTTTCCTTGTTGACGGTGTTATATGGTGAAAATGAAGCGGGAAAATCAACGATTCGTTCGTTTATAAAAAGCATTTTATTTGGCTTTAAGATGAGGGGACAAAAGCGTTATGAACCGAAAGAAGGCGGTAAGTATGGCGGAGCAATTACTGTGATGACGAAGCAGTATGGTCGGCTAAAAATCGAACGCCTTCCGAAAACAGCAAGCGGGGAAGTAACCGTTTATTTTGAAGATGGAAAAATGGGTGGAGAAGAAGTGTTACAAGCTATCACAAAGGGGATGAATGAGCAGTTATTCGACTCTGTTTTTTCATTTGATATGCACGGTTTACAAAATATTCATCAGCTCGGCGAAGCGGAAATTGGAAACTATTTATTTTCAGCAAGTGCGGTTGGAAGCGATGCGTTATTGCGACTGGATAGAAAGCTAGAAAAAGAAATGGATCAGCGCTTTAAACCAAATGGTCGTAAGCCTGAGATTAATGCATCACTGCAAGAGATGAAGAAACTGAAAGAGAATTTGAATGAGTGGCAAGGAAAGATTGGTGCGTATGAAAAACATGTGAAGCAGCTCAAGGAGAGTGAAGAGAAACTTGTTCAAATTCGCCATGAAAAAGAGCGAGCAGAGCAGCGCAAGCAAGATTATGAAATATTGTCAGCACTTCAGCCACTTATGATTGAAAAACGAACTTACGAAATGGTACTAAAAGAGCAGCTGGGGCATTTTCCTGTTTCGGGTATAGCGCGCTATGAATCGATAAAAGCAAAACTTGAACCGCTTCATATACAGCTAGATACACTTCAAGAAAAGATGGACATGGCACAATCGAAAATGAAATCGCTGCAAATAGATGATGCGCTTTTGCGAAAAGAAAGTGATATCGAAGCACTTCGCATGCAGCACATATCATATGAAAATGCACGTCAAGAAATGCGAGAGATGACGAGCCGTATTCAAAATATAAGAGAGGAAATAGAAGAATTACAACATCAAATTGGTGCTAGTTTTGAAGAAGAAAGTGTACGCTCTTTTGATACAAGTCTTGCGGTAAAAGAATTGATTACACAAACGATTCAAAAAGCGAGAGAATTAGAAGTGCGAAAACAGGAGTTAGATCGAAACTTTCAAGTAACGCAGGAGCAATTAGAAGAACAAGAAGAACATATCGCATACATTCGAAAACAAATGTTGTCAGAGGAAGAAAGACAAGCGCTTATGGAGAAAGAAAAATCATTTCAAGGTGGAATCCATATAAGTGCAGAACGTATGCAGCGTAAATATGAAGAAAGAACAAGAGGCACGTTTGAGAAGAAAAAGCGCTGGCAGAAAATTTGTTTTCTATTATTACTAATGAATATAGGGGTTTTACTAACGAGTGTATTTTTAGATAATCGAACTTTGTTATTTACAAGCGTCATTTTCTTTGTATTGATTGTACTGGCATTTGTTTTATATAAAGACCCAGCTTCAGACCGCTTGCAAGAAGAACTGTTAACACTTCAGCAAAACAGTGAGGGGCGGCAAAGTGAAGAAGTTATGTCCATTCGTTATAAGTTAGAAAAAGATGAAGAAATGCGCAAAGTATTTGAGCGAGAAGCTTATAAATTGCAGCAAATAGAAAGAAGCTATGAAAAAATTGTGTCGGCATATGAAGATTGGGAAAGAGATACGTTTCGTGTAGGGGAGCAAGTAGAGGGGTATAAAAAACGTTATCATTTCCCAACCTTTTATACGCATGCGCATCTATTGCCGGCATTTGAGCGAATGGAAAAGATGCAACAATTGTACCGAGAATTAGGAAAGCAGCTTGAGCGAAAAGATGTATTATATGAAATGATTTCGCAATTTGAACATAAACTAGAACATGTTTTGGCAGGAACAGATTTTGATGCACTTCTGAAAATCACTCATCGTATTCAGCAGGAAAAAGAAAAAGTGCAAGAACTGAAACAGTGGCGAGAGAAGCTTGCGGAGTGGCAGGAAGAACATGCAGCCTTACAGCACCAAATGAAGCAGCTTCAATCTGAAAGAGATGGATTATGGAACATGGCGGGAGTTCAGGATGAGGAATCATTTTTAGAAGCAGGGATGCAAGCAGAAAAACGTGAAGATGCAGAGAAACAATTACAGCGCCTCTTACCACAAATTGATATGTTAAAGCAGCGTTTAACATATTTATCTTTAGAAGAGAACTATCAAGTAGATGGTTATGAAGACAAATTAAGAGAAGAAAGGCAGCATATACAAACACTTCTGTCGCAAGAAAAAGAACAAACGGAGCGCATTGCAGAGTGCCGCGTAGAAATTGCAAATTTAGAAAAAGGTAATACGTATGGGGATTTATTACATGAATGGGAAATGAAAAAGTCGCATGTACGGGAACAAGTGAAAAAGTGGGCGGCATATGCGGCAGCCAAATCGGTGTTAACGAAAACGAAGCAATATTATCATGAAGTGCACCTTCCGCGCATTTTACAAAAGGCGGAGGAGTATTTTGTTTACTTAACAGGTGAGAAATATAACAAAATCTTTTCACCGTCAGCAACAGAGCCATTTATCGTTCAGCGCAGTGATGGACTTCGTTTTTACAGTTATGAGCTTAGTCAAGCAACGGCGGAGCAACTCTATTTATCACTACGTTTTGCGCTTGCTCATACGTTTGAACATCATTATCCATTTATTATCGATGATAGCTTTGTTCATTTTGACGCGGTTCGGACAGAGCGGACAATCGCGTTAATGAAAGAGATTGCAAAGAAGAGACAAGTCATCTTCTTTACATGCCATGCTCACTTATTATCGTTCTTTACGGAAAAACAGATGATAAAATTAACGCCAGAGCGTAAAGAAAATAGGGTGTAGTGTGCTATACTAAAAGTACTTAAGTTGGTGGAGGAATCAGGATGAAAAAGAAAATTGCAGAATATGAAGTTGGTGAACAAGTCGATCTTTTCTTGCTTATTAAGACAGCAACAAAAGGAATCGCAAGTAACGGGAAGCCGTTTTTAACAGTAATCTTGCAAGACCAAAGCGGAGATATTGAAGCAAAGCTATGGGATGTATCACCGGAAGTGGAGAGACAATATACAGCGGAAACAATTGTAAAAGTAGCTGGTGATATTCAAAATTATAAAGGACGTATCCAGCTTCGTGTTAAGCAAATCCGTGTTGCAAATCCGAATGAAGTAACAGATATCTCAGACTTTGTTGAAAAAGCACCAGTGAAAAAAGAAGATATGGTGGAAAAAATTACGCAGTACATATTTGAAATGAGAAATCCGAACATTCAGCGTCTAACAAGACATTTATTAAATAAGCATCAAAATGATTTCTTAGATTATCCAGCAGCGACGAAAAATCATCATGAGTTCGTATCAGGACTTGCTTACCATGTTGTATCTATGCTGGATTTGGCGAAAGCAATTTCGACGCTGTATCCATCTTTAGATAAAGATTTACTCTATGCAGGTGTCATCTTGCATGACCTTGGTAAAGTTATCGAGTTATCAGGTCCAATTTCGACAACATATACATTAGAAGGAAACTTACTCGGTCATATTTCAATTATGGTGAACGAAATTGGAAAAGCAGCAGAAGAGTTGAAAATTGAGGGAGAAGAAGTATTAATCCTTCAGCACATCGTCTTATCTCATCATGGAAAAGCAGAGTGGGGAAGCCCCAAACCACCATTAGTAAAAGAAGCGGAAATTTTACACTACATCGATAATTTAGATGCAAAAATGAACATGATGGACCGCGCTCTTGGACGCACAAAACCAGGCGAATACACAGAACGCGTCTTTGCGCTTGATAACCGTTCGTTCTATAAACCGAAGTTCCAAACGTATTATGACAAGTAATGTTAGTTAATAATTACATTTACTTGCCCACGTGATTTTAAAAAGGGATTATATTGGTTTACGGCAGTTTTCTCTATAGATTTAGTTAGATGTAAATAAATCTATAGAGGAATGCCCGAACCATTCCGATACATACTTACAGATTTGCATCATTTTGTAATAGATGTATAGCGTGGTTGTGTTTTAACCCGTACAATGTGATGGGGCTAAAACTTTTACTTTATCTCCTCCTTCTTCCTATTTATTTATGAGCGAAAAGATATGAGAAAATACTTTCATAATACTTAGAAGTTTGAAACTGCTAAACTTAGTATAAACATCAAAAATGGCTTGCACACATTCAAATGACGAAAATCGTTGCATTTGATTATAAACATATAAACAATGTTGTTGGTATTGACTTAGGAATCAACTTTCTTGTTACCACTTTTCCCTTCAAAAATTTTTGTATGCCCCCTACAAACTCTAATTGATTACCATAACGTTTATGAATGTAGCTCTTCATATATTCTTCCCAACTCTTACCTTCACCTGTAATAAGTAATACTTTTTTATTTTCCAATTCCGACAGCGTAAACCACCGCTTTTTCTCAGCAATCAGTGGTTTTATACCAAAGGGAACGAAGAATAAAGCCTTAAAGATCCGTTGCTTATTATGAGTTGATTGCGAATCTTTTATTATATGCAGGTGCTTTGAGAGTATCTAACGTATAATTATGGTTTACAATTTTCTCAATTGGCCTTTCGTGCTTATGGGAAAATCTGAATATATAAAATATTTATAAGAAGGAAAACGAATTGCTTTAAGTTCATCAGGAAAGGCTCGTTATGTGGATTCGTATAAACACTACATATAAACTACTCATTGCTCTAGGTAAACTACTGAATAACTCCATACAAACTCCAGATAGTGTCTATAGAATAAAAAATATCAAGGAGGTTAGAAAAAATGAATTTTATAAAACGCGCAATTCTAAGTATGAAAAAACGAAAGGGAACGTCATTCATTTTGTTAGGTGTCTTTTTAATTGTTACAAATTTAGTGTTGGCAGGATTTACAATTCAAAACGCATCAAAAAAGGCAGCCGAATCAGCAAGAAAAAAACTGGGCACAGATGTCACTTTGAGTTTTGATTATGATAAGGCAGAAAAAGCAAGGGGAACTGGAGGAATGCCTCATCCACCAAACCTCAATGCAAAATTAGCAAGTCAATTAGGAAAATCTCAATATGTAAAAGACTACAATTATACAGCAACTACGCTCGGCATTCCGGATGGTTTTAAATTAGTAGGATCTTTAGAAGAACAGGAAGGACCTACAGAGAAGAAGAGTATAAAAGGAGACGTAGATTGGAACTCTTCTTTTGTCATAGAAGCAATTCGTAAGATTTCTCTAGAAGAAAGTTTTAAAAATGGAAAAAGTAAAATTATTGATGGGAAACCTATTACAGAAAAGATGATAGATCAGAATGTCATTTTGATGGAAAAACGTTTAGCAGAACAAAATAAATTGAAAATAGGAGATAAGGTTAAAATTCGATCAGGCGAAGATAAGAAGAAATCTCTTGAAGCTGAAATTATTGGTATTTATGAAACAGAGAAGCAGGCATCAATAATAGGTGGAAGTGTCTCACCTATGATGGAGCCAGCTAATAAAATATATATGCCACACTCTACTTTAAAAAAATTAGAAGCAGGGCAAAAGGCCAGTAGCTCCGTGATGCAAGCTGTGTATTATTTGAAAGACCCAAAAGACATTGATGCATTTAGACAAGAAGCAAAACAATCGGATATTGATTTTAATTATTTTAAGTTAGATGCAAATGACGCTTTGTACAAAAAAATGATAAATCCTATTGAAAATATTTCTTCTATCTCTCAAATGATTATCTATATTGTATCTATTGCGAGTGCTATTATTTTGGGGTTAATTATTATGTTATCGATTAAAGCACGTCGTAAGGAAATGGGGATTCTATTGTCTATTGGAGAGAAAAAATGGAAACTAATAGCGCAGTTCATAGTAGAAGTAGCATGTGTTGCTATTTTAGCATTTGGATTATCCATAACAACAGGATCTAAAGTTTCGCAATTAATGGGAGATATTTTGCTCTCAAATGAAATCGCTACAGCAAGCGGAGAAGAAGATGAAAATGATAAGACAATATTTGTTGGAGCTGATGGTTCTGTACAAGAGACCAAAAAAGCAGACCCAGTTGATAAAATTGATGTAAGTGTAACAGGAGAGGATTTAGGGAAAATGGGGGGGATTGGATTAACTATTGCTATATTAGCAACTATACTTCCAGCCTTATCAATTCTACGTTTAAACCCGAAACAAATCCTGTTAAAAGATGAATAAGGAGGCTCAGCATGGAGACAATTTTACTATTTAAGAACTTAACTTATTATTATGAAAGTGACGAAAAAAGAGTAACGATATTAGATAATGTTACTTTTTCTTTTCAAGCAGGGCATTTTTACACAATCTTAGGGCCGTCTGGATCTGGTAAAACCACAGCGCTTAGTTTAGGCTGTGGTTTGGATACACCAAAAAGTGGCTATGTACTATATAGGGGGAGGGACATTCAAAAGATTGGTTTGGATCGATACCGTAATCAATATGTATCCGTGATTTTTCAATCCTATAACTTACTTACCTATATGACCGCTCTTCAAAATGTACTAACGGCAATGGAAATTACAGGTGTTAAGGTGCAAAATAAAAGGAAAAGGGCATTAGAATTGTTAGAAAAGGTAGGCCTTACAGAAGCAGAGGTGAATCGTAATGTTCTGCAATTAAGTGGTGGACAACAGCAACGCGTAGCAATTGCTCGAGCACTATCTTGCAATGTAGAGTTACTTATTGCTGATGAACCAACAGGGAACCTTGATGAAGAGACAGCACAAGAAGTGATTCGATTGTTTCAAGAGCTTGCTCATCAAGAGAATAAATGTGTTATTGTTGTAACACATTCACGAGAAGTGGCAGAACAATCGGATCGAACCATTTACTTACGCCAGAAGAGATTAGTAGTAAAAGATATTAATAATCCTTAAAAAATAGGGAGCTGTCCCAAAAGCGGTTATTTTTTTGATTTTCTTCCTCAAACGAGCGTTTTTTCTGCCTGTTTGAGGAAGTTGTGGGCTATGGCAATCATCCAAAACTCAACCGTTCCTTAATTTGTTGGAATGTATGCTGGATATTTTGTTGAAGTTTCTCTTCTATAAATTATCTGTTGCTTTTCTCCATACGAAAGAATATTTATCTTTCATTCGTTCTGAACAAATGCGATTAATCGTTCGAAAATCCGGCATTTGTTGCCTAGATCGCTACACCATTGGTAAGTGTTCTCGTAATGATTTGGCAATATCGCGGCAAGAATAGATTTTTTGCGTATATGCATAGAGAATCACTTTTGTCATCATTTTCGGGTGGTAGGAACTACGGCCACCCCCTTGATAACGAGAAAAGAATAGATCATCATTGACTTGTTCTACCATCTCATGGATGACCCTGACTATATGATCTTCGGGAATTAAATCGCTATAATCCATTGGTAGCATCAGTTGCCACAGGTTATAATGAATGAAAGTAGCTGAATGGTTACTCATAAAAAAAGAAGGGCTATCCCATAAGCCGGTTTCACCGACTTATGGGATAGCCCCATTTTTTACATATTGGAATGTTAATGAAAAATTGCACCCCATTTTCTATATTGCTTATAGAATACGTGATACCTAGCGTTTCGAAAATTTGTTTGACGATATAAAGACCTAAACCACTCCCTCCCGTATTTCGACTTCTTGATTTTTCAACCCGATAAAATGGTTTGAAGAGATGTTGTATATCCTCTTCTTTAATCTTTACACCTGTATTGATGACCTGCATTTGAATTTGATTTTGTTTAGCGTTGCTGGATAATTTTATATAAACTTTCTCTTTAGGTGGTGAATACATCACTGCATTATGAATAATATTTTTACAGGCTTTTTCTAAGAGAACAGGATCTGTAAAAATAAACTCGGTAAAATCAATTTGCTTTTTAATTTGAATGTCCTTTTGAGAAGCAAAAAATCCGAGATCTTTAGTAATTCTATCTATTAATTTTGATAGCTTTACTTCTTTTAATTGTGGTTTAAAGGTGTGTTGTTCTAATTTTGCCATACTTAAAATTTCGTGAACCAATCGCTCCAGATTTTCAATAATTTGATGATTTTTCTGTAAGTATTGGTTACGATCTTGATACGGGCCAATATTATATATCATTCCTTCTACGTATCCTTTCATAACCGTTAGCGGAGTCTTTAATTCATGTGCTACCGTAGCAAAAAATTCTCTTCGTTTTGCTTCTACTTCTTTTTCTTTTTCAATATCGCTTTTTAATTGCTGATTTGCTCTTTTTAGGTTGAGCATAGCCTGCTGTAAATTAATGGACATATCGTTCAAACTATTAGATAATTCCCCTAATTCATCTGTGGAACGAACTTCTATTTTTTCTGAAAAATCTAATTTCGCCATTTTTTGTGCACCTTCATTAATATAAATGAGAGGCTTTGTAATTAACCTTGAATAGAAATAAGCACTTCCTATACCAATCACAAGTACAATGATACTAATATAGGGAAGAAAACGTACCAAGACCTGTGATGCTTCATCAATAGGTTGAAATGTTGCGAATACCATAAGTATTAAGTTAGCATCTTGGAATTGAATGGGTACCGTAACATCATATAAATTACGAGTGGTATCTGAGCTACCTATGGGTCTTACTTTTTCAATAATGATTGTTTGGCTATCTTTTGGAAAGGAAGGAAATGAAGGAGAATAAATAACTACACCTTCTTTATTTTGAAGATAAATCAATACGTTATTTTTTTCTGCATATTCATCAAGAAGTGGCAAAGCATCTTGAAACGCAAGGTTTTTAGATTTACCAATAATTTCTTCTATCCCTGTTTGAAGCTGGTCTGTTTTGTATTGCTCATAAAATGTAGGGAGAAAGAAGTATAAAGTTAAATAAATTAAGGCGGCAAAAGTTAACAAAATAAGAGATGTAGTTATAAAAAGCTTATAGGTAATCTTCTTCATCTTCATAATTTTTACCATCTTACCCATCGATTTTATAACCAATGCCTTTTACTGTTTTAATGTAGGGCGTATTTAATTTTTTTCGTATGTTTTTAATGTGTGTATCAATGATACGAGTTTCTCCATAAGGTTCATATCCCCAAACCCTTTCTACGATGTTTTCTCTGGTGATGACTTTTCTCTTATTTTTTAGTAGTAGTTGTAGAATTTCAAATTCTTTTGCTGTTAAAGAAATTTCCACTTTATTTACATATACCTTATATGTATCACAATCGACATGTATTTCTTTAAAAGATAAATGATTATCTGTACGCTCGCCATAGCTTCTTCTCAGTACTGCTTCGACTCGCCTGATGAAAACATGAAAAGAAAAAGGTTTTGTAATATAATCATCTATACCAAGATCGAACCCCTTCATTTGGTCTTGTTCTTCTTCTAAGGCCGTTAGTAAAATAATTGGTATATTTGACTGGTTTCGAATTATATTGGCAACTTCAAATCCATTGAGATTTGGCATCATCACATCTAAAAGAATTAAATCAAAGGGGTGTTTATTAAATTGTTTCATGCCCTCTAGTCCATCTGATGCAACTGTAACAATATACTGTTGCGTTATTAAAAATTGCTTAATTAGTTCTTGAATTTCTTCATCATCTTCTATTACAAGAATATGATAATTCATTATAATATCACCTCTTGTATTCAGTATATCCGTAGTATCTGTAGTTTGATATGGAATAGGAGAATGGAAAGAACTTTATATCTGTGAGATTTACACCCATTCTTCTTTAAAAGGTGACACAGGAGGATTTGAACCTTTGTTATTTCGTGGGTGTTTCTCTGAATAGCTTGATACAAAAAAGATAGATGTTTGTTTTGTGCAAGTGCGGAAAAATGCAAAAGGTTACAGCGAACAGTGCAGAGGCTAACAGTTCAACTTTTTAAAGGGAATAGATAACGCATCGCGTACACAATCGCTTTCCGCTGTAAATGATGTGGGCATGATAAAGCAAGCGATTTATCATGCTTAAATCAATCAGTGATCACTAAATATCCGATTCCATCACCTAATTTCTAAATTCGAAGTAACAATCACCCTTTTTTGCTTATAACAGTCAGCGAAAATATAAAATAGGCACGCCGCATTTATGACCTTTATAACTGAGTTAGTCAAAGTAGAAACTCCATTCCTGTTTTCAGCATCATAAAAAATAAAATTCTACTACTTAATTAAAATGATAGATCCTTCCCCCTTTTTTTAACAATCTTGAAAATCAGACAGAGAAAAGAAATCTCAATCTTTTTATCAACGCATATATAAATATATTCTCACATATTCAGAAGTAATGACAGTTTGAAAATTCCCTTTTTCAAATGTAAAAAAGACCTCCAAATTGACTTTTTCACTCTGAAGTAAGTTGAAAGAGCGAATTACGAGAGTTAGTGACCAATTCAGATCATTTCCCTTTTTACATCAAGAAATAGATAAGATGCTGTAAGAATATGAGCCGTCTGAATATCATATAATTTATCCCGCTATTTTAGGGCAGCCCGATTGGTGAGGGCTCATAATCAGTGGGGGATGAAGAAAACCCCCACTGATTAAAGTTTCACTTTATGATTTCCTTTGTGTCCGTGATTCGAAGGTGATGGAATGTTAAAGGTTGTAGCGCGCTCTCTACTAGACGCCCCTTGTTCATTCATATAATGGAGTACGTCTAGTTGATACTAAAAAATGTATGATGTATAGCTTCTTTAAACGCTTTTTCTCCATGAAATGGATACGATTGAATCTATGTTCGAAAGACAGGGGAGGCTGGTAGAATTTGTAATATTTTTCGGCTTTCTTTGCCATTCAAATAACGTTTTCCGGTTTTTATTTTCTCTTCAACTGTAAATTTACTTATAAGAAAAAACACCCCAATGGTTAGACTGTGTCTAACCATTGGGGTGCACTCCACATTTGGGAGTTCCAAATGAGGGGAAAAGGAAAAATGTTTAAAACTTGTTGAGGGGATGATGATATCTTCTCATAAAAACATTGTGTAGAACACTACAAAACTTTCCTTTTACAAAAGAAAAAATAAAATGTATTCTATTCATTTACTGTGATAAAATCTAAGTTCGCATATAGGTTATTTAAAATCAACAATTAAGATATCTAATTGAGAATGGGATGGATAAGTCATACGATTTAAGTCAATTTAAAGGAAAAAAGTAAAACTACAGTTTAGAGTCATGTAAATGATATAGTCATAAAAATCTCCTTCCTCTCATACAGTGAAATTAACAAGGCTTGTCTAAAAGAAAGGAAGGAAGAAAAGTGGAAACTTTACCATGGTGGATTTATCTTGTTATTATTGGGATTGTTGTAAGTGGCTATATGGTTTTATATACTTCCAAAAAAGAGCAAGAAATAGATAATGAATTCATCGAAAAAGAAGGCGAAGTATATATGAAGCGTTTAGAAGAAGAGCGTGAGAGACGTAATCAAGAAAGTGATAAGGATTCTGTGTTACTATAAGCGTAAGTGGATAACGAATAGGTTATCCACTTTTTTCATGAGCCTAAAAGATGCAAGATATTCGGTGAAATCAGACAGAAAAAGATGTGAATTTTTTATGGACTAGCTATACTATAAAGATAGAGAGGAAGGTAGAACGAAAATGGAATTTCATGAACAAAAAATTTTACCAGCAGTAAGGCAAATTAAAGATTTAGAAAAGCTTGTGCATAGTTCTTATGAGTATATTGTCATTTTAGATATTCATATTGGACAATTGAAAAGTGTTGTGAAACTAGCGAAGCAATATGAGAAAAAGGTATTTTTACATGTTGATTTAATTCATGGATTGCAAAGCGATGGTCATGCGACAGAGTTTTTATGTCAAGAGTATAAGCCGTACGGGCTTTTATCGACGAAGGCAAGTGTGATTATGAAGGCGAAGCAAAAAGGCGTTGTAGCAATTCAGCGCATCTTTTTAATCGATTCAAGTGCGATGGAAAAAAGCTGTCATTTGTTAGGAAAAACAAAACCGGATTATATCGAAGTGCTTCCAGGGGCTTTAACAGATGTGATTGCAGAAGTAAGAGACCGCACCGGAATCCCGATTTTAGCCGGTGGTTTTATTCGTACAGTAGCTGATGTGGAAAGAGCTTTAGAGGCTGGTGCGACAGCGATCACAACATCGAAAAAAGAACTATGGAAACATTTCCAAAAAAAGTGACGAAAATGTGAAAGAAATTGATTGACACCGCTTTCATTTGCAGTTAACATTATAAATAAGTTAATAAACGTGACGGAGAAAAGAAGAGATCCACATTTTATTGTTTCTATATTTTTATATAGAGGCATGTAGGCTGTGGATTTTTTCTTTTGAAAAAACGAATGGCCATTCATTTTCTCTCCTTCACATTGTAAGTGTTTAATTTGATTGTGGAGGGATTTTATGTCAGCATTTTTAGGAGAGTTAATAGGGACAGCGTTATTAATCGTTCTTGGTGGCGGTGTTTGTGCTGGTGTAAGTTTAAAGAAATCGTTTGCTAAGGATTCTGGCTGGATTGTAATTACAATGGGGTGGGGCTTAGCCGTTGCAGTAGCAGCATATGCTGTTGGATCTATTAGTGGAGCACATTTGAACCCTGCCTTAACAATAGGACTAGCGTTTAAGGGAACGTTCCCATGGAGCGATGTTCCAGGATATATCGTAGCACAAATGATTGGGGCAATAATCGGTGCTGTTATCGTATATTTACATTACTTACCACATTGGAAAGAAACGGAAGATCCAGGGGCAAAGTTAGGTGTGTTTGCAACAGGACCAGCAATTCCAAACACATTTGCAAACCTTCTAAGTGAAATGATTGGTACATTCGTTTTAGTATTTGGTATATTAGCAATTGGTGCAAATAAATTTGCAGATGGCTTAAACCCATTTATCGTAGGATTCTTAATTGTAAGTATTGGTTTATCATTAGGTGGAACAACGGGATATGCGATTAACCCAGCGCGTGATTTGGGACCTCGTATTGCACATTTCTTTCTTCCAATTGCAGGAAAAGGCGGATCGAATTGGAAGTATGCATGGATTCCAGTTGTAGGCCCGATTTTAGGCGGATCACTTGCAGGTGTATTTCATCAAGTTGTATTTGAAGAAAAGCAAAATGCAGCACTTATATATGTGGTGATTGCAACGGTTATTATACTAGCACTTTCTTATATAGCAGGTAAAAAGAATAGAAACGATACAAATAGTAGAAAAGTAGCATAAGGGGGAAGTAAATATGGAAACATATATTCTTTCATTAGATCAAGGTACAACAAGTTCACGTGCCATTCTGTTTAATAAAAAAGGAGAAATTGTTCATTCTGCTCAAAAAGAATTTACACAATATTTTCCAAAGCCAGGTTGGGTAGAACATAATGCACAAGAGATTTGGGGGTCCATTCTAGCGGTTATCGCAACTTGCTTAAGTGAAGCGGATGTGAAGCCAGAACAAATCGCTGGTATTGGGATTACAAACCAACGTGAAACAGCAGTTGTTTGGGAGAAAGCAACCGGGAAACCAGTTTATAATGCAATTGTATGGCAATCTCGTCAAACAGCTGAAATTTGTGAAGAGTTAAAAGAAAAAGGCTATGGCGATATGGTTCGCGAAAAAACAGGTCTTTTAATTGATGCATATTTCTCAGGTACGAAAGTAAAGTGGATTTTAGATAACGTTGAAGGTGCAAGAGAAAAAGCAGAGCGCGGTGAATTATTATTCGGTACAATTGATACATGGCTTGTATGGAAATTGTCTGGTGGTAAAGCACACGTAACAGATTATTCAAATGCATCACGCACATTAATGTTCAATATTCATGACTTAAAATGGGATGATGAATTATTAGAAATACTAACAGTACCAAAGAGCATGTTACCAGAAGTACGTCCATCATCTGAAGTATACGGTCATACAGTTGATTATCATTTCTTCTCTCAAAATGTACCGATTGCTGGTGTGGCAGGTGACCAACAAGCAGCGTTATTTGGGCAAGCGTGCTTCAGTGAAGGGATGGCGAAAAACACATACGGAACAGGTTGCTTCATGTTAATGAATACAGGTGAAACAGCAGTTAACTCTAATCACGGTCTATTAACAACAATTGCGTGGGGGTTAAATGGTAAAGTAAATTATGCATTAGAAGGAAGTATTTTCGTAGCTGGTTCAGCAATCCAGTGGTTACGAGATGGCATGCGTATGGTTAATGATGCAAGTGAGAGTGAGGAGTATGCATCACGCGTGGAATCAACGGACGGTGTATACGTTGTACCAGCATTTGTAGGACTTGGAACGCCGTATTGGGACAGTGAAGTACGCGGAGCTGTGTTTGGTGTAACGCGCGGTACAACGAAAGAGCACTTCATTCGTGCAACATTAGAATCATTAGGATATCAAACAAGAGATGTATTATGTGCAATGGAAGCAGATTCTGGCATTGAGTTGAAAACGTTACGCGTTGATGGCGGTGCAGTGAAAAATAACTTCTTAATGCAGTTCCAAAGCGATATGTTACAGGTTCCTGTAGAGCGTCCAATGATTAGTGAAACGACAGCTTTAGGGGCTGCATATTTAGCAGGTCTAGCTGTTGGATATTGGGAAAGTCAAGAAGAAATTAAAGCGCAGTGGGATATGGATCGAAGCTTTACACCAGAAATGGAGAAAGAAAGAAGCGAAGAGCTCTATTCTGGATGGAAAAAAGCAATTGAAGCAACAAAAGCTTTTAAATAATCATAAACAGTGTTATAATGATGGTAAGTTAATAATTCGGTAGGAGATATGGAGAGACCATGACACGCTATAGAGCGATTTCTATAGTGGTGTTTGTGGTCTCTTTTTTTCGTATCAAAGGGAGGAATTACCATGAATTTTTCAAGTAAACAACGTAAAGACGTATTAAAAGAAGTTCATAAACAAGAGTTAGATTTAATTGTAATTGGTGGTGGTATTACCGGTTCTGGTATCGCATTAGATGCTGTAACGCGCGGACTATCAACAGTTGTGTTCGAAATGCAAGACTTTGCAGCAGGAACATCAAGCCGCTCAACAAAACTTGTACATGGCGGTTTACGTTATTTAAAACAATTTGAAGTGAAGATGGTAGCAGAAGTAGGGAAAGAGCGTGCAATTGTATATGAGAACGGTCCCCATGTAACAACACCTGAGTGGATGCTACTTCCATTCCATAAGGGCGGTACATTTGGTGCATTTACAACATCAATCGGTCTTCGCGTATATGACTTCTTAGCGGGAGTAAAACGAAGCGAACGTAGAAAAATGTTTAGCCGTGAGGAAACAATGAAGAAAGAACCACTTGTAAAACAAGAAGGGTTAAAAGGCGGCGGTTACTACGTAGAGTATCGTACAGATGATGCTCGTTTAACAATCGAAGTCATGAAAGAAGCGATTGAGCATGGTGCAAAAGCTGTTAACTATGCAAAAGTAGACGGTTTCTTATATAAAGACGGAAAAGTATGCGGTGTACGTGTTATTGATTTATTAGATGGAAAAGTATATGAGGTTTACGGCAAGAAAATTGTAAACGCAGCGGGTCCTTGGGTAGATACACTTCGTGAAAAAGATAATTCGAAAAAAGGAAAAGTATTACAATTATCAAAAGGTGTTCACTTAGTTATCGACCAAAAACGTTTTCCGCTTGGCCAAGCGATTTATTTTGATACACCAGATGGACGTATGGTCTTCGCGATTCCACGTGGTAATAAAACATACGTTGGTACAACGGATACATTCTATGATAAAGATGCAGCGGTACCAAAAATGACAACAGAAGATCGTGCATATATTATTAAAGCGATTAATTACATGTTCCCAACTGTGAAAATTACAGAAAAAGATATTGAATCAAGCTGGGCTGGTGTTCGTCCGTTAATTTATGAAGAAGGTAAGAGTGCATCTGAAATTTCTCGTAAAGATGAAATTTGGACTTCTGATTCAGGGCTAATTACAATCGCTGGTGGTAAGCTAACTGGATATCGTAAAATGGCAGAAATGGTTGTTGACTATGTTGGATCTTTAATGCAAAAAGAAGGTCACAGTGCATTACCAAAAACAAAAACAAAACATATGCCAATCTCTGGTGGACATGTAGGTGGTTCTGAAAGATTACCAGCGTTCATTTCGAAAAAAGCAGGAGAAGGTACGAAATACGGTTTAACAACTGAGCAAGCAGAAGCATTTGCGAAATTCTACGGCTCTAACGTTGATATTCTCTTTAACTTAGCAAAAGATTTAAAAGAGGAAGCAAAAGAATACAACATGCCGTTAGACGTCCTTGTACCGCTTGTATACGCGATGGACTATGAAATGACAGTAAAACCTGTCGACTTCTTTGTACGTCGCAGAGGAGCTGTATTCTTCAATATCCACTGGGTGTATGACTGGAAAGAATCTGTCATTGCATACATGGCAGCAAAACTAGGCTGGACAAATGAAGAAAAAGCAAAATATACAGCAGAATTAAATCAAGCATTAAAAGATGCTACCGTGCCTGTAGATGAACAAGAACAAGTAGCATTAGCAAAATAAGCAAATAGTGATAAAAAGCGCTTAGAAGGAGGAAATAACCCCTTTAGGCGCTTTTTGGTTCTATTGAGAAATTTTGTTAAGGTTAAGTGATGCCAACAAAAAATTGTACATTTTACGCGATTGTTAGTAGTCCCTGTAATTTCTTACTTCAGAGCGTCTCCGCATAAATTAAATGTTTAGAGCGGGTATACAAAAAAATCCATTATATTTCAAAAGAAATAAAATTTTTTTATACTTTTTACTGTTTTTTTGTTATAATAGCATACGGGTTAGGGGAAGAGTTTGCATCTTCCCGTGTGTTTTTTATCTGCATCTAGCTTTTTGCTGGATGCTTTTTTTTAAGTGGAGGAAACGACTGAAGTATGAAAAAAAAACTGCCAGGCTTACCTGGCAGTTTTTTTATTATTTTTTCTCTTTTTCTGCTTTTGGAGTTTCGAAGATATCTTTTAAGTCTTTATCTTCAATCTTCACATCCGCTTTTTTCACTTCTTTATTTTGGAATTCGTTTAAGAATTGTGGATCTTGTAATTTCTGCTGAGCAATTTCTTTCTTGATTGCTGCTTTTTCTTCTTTGAATGGTTTTGCATCTTTAATGTCTGTTACTTTAATAATATGGTAACCGAAGCTAGATTTTACAGGTTCGCTTACTTCATCTTTTTTCATTTTGAAAGCAGCATCTTCAAATTCTTTTACAAGAGTACCTGGTTTTAACTCCCCTAGGTCGCCGCCTTTCTCTTTTGATCCTGGATCTTCAGAGTATTGTTTCGCTAAATCTTCAAAAGATTTACCTTGTCCAAGCTCTTCTTTCACTTTTTTCGCAGTTTCTTCATCTTTTACAAGAATATGTTTTGCAAATACACGTTTATCACGGTATTTCTTCTTTGCTTCCTCGTCAGTGATAGATTTTTCAATAGCTTTCTCTTGAGCTAATTGAGCACGTACGCTTGTTTTTAATGTTTCTTCTTTAATACCTTGTTGTTTTAACAGTGTATCAAATTGATCGCCGTATTGCTTTTTAAATTCGTCGTATTTTTTATCAACGTCTTTGTCATCAACTTTGTAGTTTTTAATAAATACTTTTTCAACAATCATGTTGCGTAAAACTTGTTTACCACCTTGTTGCTTCAGTGATGCGTAAAGTTCATCTTTCGTTACGTCACCGGCTTTAGAGGTTGCAATTTTATCAGATGATCCACATGCTGATAAGGCAATTACACTTGTTGCTGCTAAGGCAAGCATAGCTTTCTTCATTCAATAAACACTCCTACTATTATGTATTTTCCATTTATCCTGCACAAATGAACAACCGTACACTTGTGCAAAAGAGCCAAAGTTAAGCTTCACTGATTTACCGCCTTTTTACGATGTAAAAAAGCATACTTCACAGTGCTTACTGAGGCTGAGGATAAAGATTGGCCGCAGATAATCTTTTTATAGTATAGGCAATATGTACAAAATTTAATATATCATATTTTGAGGTCTTTTCCTATTGATAAAGAAAAATTGCCTATTTGTTTAAGGAAATTGTCAGATTCGTAAGGGGTACCACTTTTGGGCACATGTGCATATAAAGAAAGGAGGAGGCGGATGAAGAATGAATTCTATGCTTATTTTATTACTTGTACTGTTTATTTTATTAGTTATAGTAGGTATAATTTGTTTATAGAGGAAAAAAGTGAGGAAGGGACTTCCCTTCCTCACTTTCAATGAAATATAATTTCTATATAACTAGAAATTAATAGAATCGTAATGCATACATTCATAATCCGAAACACACCTGGTTGGCGGCTCTCGGATATTTGTTTTTGAACACAAAGTGTATGTGTCATGAAATTTGTATAGAATAGAACAATAAGTGCAAATGTGACAAAAACGATTTCTATAAGAGTCACGAGGAGATACCTCCTTTTGGCCAAAATACATATACTTTTATATATTGTATCATACGATATTTTGTTCGTGTTATAAAATTCAGAAATAGAAGACATTGGTTGGAAAGTGAGGGAGAAAATGGACGTTGTAAAAAGACTAGAACAAGCTGAATATTATGTAGAACTTCTTTTTCGAATGATTGATGAAGATAAGTGTCCATTTTATTCTTTAATTATAAAGAAAAAAGCACGTAAAAAGGATGTTGAACGTATACTTAATCTTTGTGAAGGATTGAACAATCAATACGTAGAAGAGAAAAAGGAAGGTTTACTTTTATTTGATGCTCTCTTAGATCAATTCGAAAAAGCACTTCCACATCAGCTCGAAGTAACTGAAACTGCGGAAGCGCTTTTAAAACAAGGATTATTTCAGCCGCTTATGGAAGAATTTTTACGCATCATAGCGAAAAGATAATTCGGCTTATTTTTTAACTAATTTTTGTTCCTGCTCTGTAAAATTTTCTTCAATGTTTTCTAATGATTTCTCAAAAATATCAATAAAGTCTTGTCCGTAAATATTTCTTAAAATCGCAATTAATTCGATATTTTCCGGGAATTTCCCGTAAAAATTGCGAAGGGCAAGTGCGCCGTTAAAGACAGAGTTATTTTCAGGGTTATACTCCTCCATTAATTTCAGCAGCAATTCTTCCCCTTTTTCTGTAATTTCAATATACGTATTTCGTTTATCATCTTCTTTTTTAGAAAATACGAGATAGCCGCGTTCTTCGAGCTTTTTAGAAAAGTTAAATGCTGTGGATACGTGCATAACTCCAAACTTAGCAATCTCTGAAATAGAAGCTCCTTCTAAATGATACGCAATAGATAAAATATGATGCTCATTGATGTTTAAATCATAAGGTTTAATCCACTGTTGCCAATCTTTCTCTACAGATTTCCATAATGCCTTCGATAACTGAGCAATGCGTTGACTAAAGATCATTGCTTCTTTTATCGAATAGTCTTTTTCTCCACTTTTCATTTACTCACCCACTTTAACATTCTTCATTAGTATCTATTATGCCAGTAAAATAAAAATTAATAAAGTGTTTTTGTGAGAATTGTTAAAATTTTTCGGAAAAGTTTGTGTATGTGCAAATCATGCATAAAAGTAGAAGGAGTTTCAAAGGGAGAATTGCGGTATCATCTTACGTGGTAAGAGCTAACAGATATTGTAAATGCATAAAAACACGACATATCTATTTGATATGTCGCGTGAGATTCAACTGATATACAAAATATTTGTTATATGCAAAAAACTACACAGGTAATATGTTTTACGCTTTTTCTGGAACGGCTTGTTGTAATTTTTCAATCGATCTTTGAATATCTAAAATTTCTTGCTCGATATGACGTTTGTTATGTGAAATATCTTGTTTCCAAGAAGAAAGCGTATCTTGCATATCCTCTTTTAATTCTTGAAAGACTTCTTTTCCTTCTGAAGCTGTTTCAACAATTTGGCGTTTTAATAACTTTGTATCAGCAGTAATATCAGCTAGCGTCTTTTTAATATCGCTGCCTTTTTCTTTTAGTTTGCTGCGCATATCTTTACCAGAAGAAGGAGTGGAAAAGAGAACAGCTAGTCCAGCGACAGCTCCGCCACAAATAACACCTGTTAGAAAGGATTTAGCTTTTGACATAAAAGGAAACCTCCTTATTTTTTGTTCCTATTCATGATGTACAAAAGTATGCATATGCTTAAGACAAGGGGGGAGAAAAGTGAAAATCATGACGACTCTTTGTTTTATCATAAGTCTTTTCTTTCTTGTACGTGCTATGCATTTACTTTTATTTGTAAAGCAAAAAAGATCATATCCTCCAGCATTTTGGGTGAAAAAACAAGCCATGCAATATATGTCGTTTGGAGGAATTGGCTTGCTATGTACCTTTATGTTTTATGTCTTTTTCTAACCTTAATTATTTTACACTATTTGCAATGGTACTTGCGATATTTTGTAATGTTTCCATTGTATATTCATTTTGATGTGACTTCCAAACAGCACCGAAACCATCGTTGTCACCGTAGCGTGGAATTAAATGAAGGTGAAAGTGGAATACAGTTTGTCCAGCTTTTTCACCATTATTGTTTAATAAATTGAAGCCAACTGGATTAAATTCTTCCTTAATCGCATTTGCAATTTTAGGTACAGCAGCAAAAATGTGCGATGCAATTTCTGGTGTTAACGAAAAGATATCCTGCTTGTGTACTTTCGGAATAACAAGTGTATGTCCTTTTGTTACTTGGCTAATATCTAAAAACGCAAGTACATGCTCATCTTCATATACTTTTGAGCATGGAATTTGTCCGTCAATGATTTTACAAAAAATACAATGATCCGCTGTATGATTCATTTGTTTCATCCTTTCAAGTAGTCTTAGCCGTATTTTACCATAATTACATACGAGAACAAACACGAAAAACAGGAAGCTGACTCAGCTTCCTGTTTTCTGAAGAGGGATTGAAAAAGCATTGTTTATAATTTACCTTTCGCAGACACCTCATTTATTTAAGAAATGCATGGTAATTCGGCTAAAGTTTCTGCCGTAGACACCCCATTTACGAAGAAATGTAATTGCAATCTTGACTTAAATGAAATTGTTTATTTTATAAAACAGTACAGACTCTCCTCGAGACACCCCGTTTCTAAAATAAAACATACAATCTGGATCGTGTAAATTTTCGTTGTCCATGATGGACACCCCATTTCATGATGATTTTTACCTTCATCAATTGGTGGTTGCTTTTTCAATATGTTCCTTCTTCACTCATTATCATGTCCCGTTTTACAAAAGATATGTGAAGAAAAGAAAAATTTTTTTGCAGAAATCGAGACTATGTAGGATGTTGTGATTTTTGGTAAGATGAATATAGAACAATTCTTAGGAAAGAGAATAACTATAACGAAGAAAGTGGTGTCGTATGAACGAGTTACTACGTGTAGAAAATGTTACAGGAGGGTACACGAAACGACCTGTTTTGAAAGATGTTTCGTTCTCTGTTCAAAAAGGTGAATTAGTTGGTTTAATTGGTTTAAATGGGGCAGGGAAAAGTACGACGATCAAACATATTATCGGCTTAATGGAGCCGAAAAAAGGTGCGATTACAATTCATGGGAAAACGATTCAGGAAGATATGACGGCATATCGCTCTAGTTTTTCGTTTATTCCAGAAACACCTGTATTATATGATGAGTTAACGTTAGAGGAGCATTTAAAGTTAACGGCGATGGCGTATGGGATAGAGGAAAAACAATATGAAGAGCGCATCAAAAAACTGTTAAAAGAATTTCGCATGAATAACCGTTTAAAATGGTTCCCATCTCACTTTTCAAAAGGGATGAAACAAAAGGTTATGATTATGAGCGCATTTCTTGTTGAGCCGTCACTTTATATTGTCGATGAACCGTTCGTTGGACTCGATCCTTTAGCGATTCAATCGCTGCTTCAAATGATGGACAAGATGAAAAAGAGCGGTGCGGGTATTTTAATGAGTACACATATTTTAGCGACAGCTGAGCGTTATTGTGATTCTTTTATTATTTTGCATCAAGGGGAAGTAAGGGCGAAAGGAACGTTATCAGAGCTTCAAACACAATTCAATATGCCAGGTGCAACGCTAGATGATATTTATATTGCGCTAACAAAGGAAGAAGACTATGAATAATGCGGCATTATGGAAAGAGCGATTTAGACATTTTTTAAAGGAAGTTCGTACATATAGTAAGTATGTTTTTAATGATCATCTTAAGTTTATTTTTGTATTTATTATTGGAGCAGGTGCATTTTACTACCAGAAATGGCTAGAAACATTAACGCCGTCATTTGAGACTGCAATTGTGATGGGGATTGTGCTTGGATTTGTGCTGACAGTAGGATCGATTCAAACGCTGTTAAAAGAAGCGGATCTTGTGTATTTGCTTCCGGTGGAGGAAAAACTAAAAACGTACTTTACGAAAGCATTCTTCTTTACATTTATGATGCATCTTTATGTCATTGCAATTGTAGCAGCCGCTCTTGCGCCGTTATATTTTCAGCAAATGAAACAAACGGGCGGGACTTACATATGGATTGTAGCCATACTTCTATTAGTGAAAGCGTGGAATTTATTTGTCACATGGGAAAAGTCTTTTTTAACAGATCAAAATATGCAGCGAGCGGATTGGTTCATTCGTTTTATATGTAACAGCTTGTTCGTGTATTTTCTTATTGAGCATATTTCGCTTATTTCTGTTGGAATCGTGTTAGCTGTCATGGCGATCTATCTACTAATGATTCATCAAATGGTAAAGAGAAAACCAATGAATTGGGAGTATTTAATTGCTGAAGAAGGTAAGAAAATGATGCTCCTGTATCGTATTGCGAATATGTTTGTCGATGTTCCCGCGCTGAAAGAACGAGTAGCGCGCCGCAAATGGCTTGATTTTGTTCTTTCTATCATCGGTGAAAAACGTACATATCTTTACTTATATACGCGTACATTTTTAAGATCAGGCAACTATTTTGGTTTGTATATTCGTTTGCTGGCAATTGGCGGAATTCTTCTTTACTTTATTCCGTTTTTATACGGGCGTTTCATCGTAAGTATTGTTTTTTTATATTTAATCGGTTATCAGCTACTCAGTCTTTGGAAACATCATCGCTTAAAAATTTGGCTGGACTTATATCCGGTAGGGATAGAAGAGAAGAAAAGAGATTTTCTGAGCCTACTGCGCATGATTTTATGTATCGGCAGCGTTCTATTTACGATTCTCTTCGCCTTTGCTACAAAAGATATAATCATGACTTGCGTTTTATTTGGCGTTAACATCGCCTTTAGCATTGTTTTTGTCAATCAATACAGTGCAAAGCGCATTAAGCGATTAAGCTGAAAGGAAGGAAAATATGACTGCATATGAAGATAAGGTCATAAAAGAATTGCAACAGTGGAAACATGCGATGTTGAAAGATTCATCTATGATGGCGCGTTTTTCAAAAAAAGTGCAGACAAAAGTTCAGCAGTTCATTCCTGAAAAAGTGCAACGTATATTAACAGAAACAATTAAAAAGATGGTACAGGGAATTAGCACTGGATCAAACTTCATCAAACCGAAGTTAAAAGAAACAGATTGGTCTTTGCAAAGAAGAGATGAAGAAGTTGTAAAGAAACTGGATGAGTATAAAAAAATTGCTGCGGCAGAAGGAGCGGGCACAGGTGCAGGTGGTTTTTTCTTAGGGCTTGCTGATTTTCCGCTTCTACTTAGCATTAAAATTAAATTTTTATTTGATGCGGCGACGATTTATGGATTTGATACGAACAAAGAAGAAGAACGTCTCTTTATCCTCCATGTATTTCAGCTTGCTTTTTCAAGTGATGAGCATCGAAAAGATATATGGAAAGCAATTGAAACGTGGGATACGAAAAAAGAAAATCAGATGAACTGGGAGAAGTTTCAAACAGAATATCGCGATTATATCGACCTAGCAAAAATGCTTCAGCTCCTCCCGGTCATCGGCGCCCCAGTAGGAGCAT
Organism: Bacillus cereus group sp. BfR-BA-01522; assembly: GCF_022662635.1. Classification (NCBI taxonomy): domain Bacteria; kingdom Bacillati; phylum Bacillota; class Bacilli; order Caryophanales; family Bacillaceae; genus Bacillus; species Bacillus cereus group sp. BfR-BA-01522. Next base: position 77,449 of record NZ_JAKUDY010000006.1, read on the forward strand.
ACGCAAACTATCAACTGCTTGGGCGGCTCGGAGAAGTGACGATGAATTGTTATCGTTTCCGTCTTTTGCAGGATATTTGAGGAACCCCCTTTGGTGAAAGGGGGGTTCGTAGTGCTAAGGTGGCGAAATTTGTCGACTGGTCGATATCTTGTGTCGAATCGCCGATAAATTTTTTCTTGCTTTTTATTCACTTGAGGCATAAAGTGATAGTAACGAAAGGAAGTGAGCCATATTGAGAAAGAGTACACTCAGTTCACTAATCTGGTTTCGTATTGCTCGATTTACACATCAAAGTAATTTATTATCGAATGAGTTTTTAAAACAGTTCCATATTACAGCCGCTTAGTTCGATGTATTAAATCAGGTTTCTATTTATCAGCCGCTCATGCAAAGTCAACTGGCTACGAAAGTAACGGTGTCAGAAGGCGGAATTTCCCGTATGCTCACTCGACTTGAGCAAGAGAGGTATATACAGCGTAAGCAGGGTTGGAAGACGAACCTTATGAAACGTTTGGAGAAAAATTATCATTACCGCTATTCTTAGAGCCAAAACGTGCAGAAATAGAAAAATTAGTTCGCCCAATTGATACAGTGAGAAATACGAAGGAATTTATGAAAGAGTAAAAGGATTATCGTTTTTGATTTCTTTAGAAGATAGAAAGCCCCCTTTGGCTATTTGGCCAAAGGGGGCTTTATGTTAAACGGTATAACAAATAAGTATTGTATAAGGTAATGCTAACATCATAATCATTTTTTAGGAAAGTGTGAAAAAATACTTATTTTACCTTGTTTTGATCAATTAGAATATATTAAAATAATAAGATGATATATGTTTTATAGATTTTTAGAGTTGGAGTGATAAAATGCAGCCATTGGAAAATGAAATTCATCCTGATATGGTGAAAGTTTGGAAAATTCATGCTTTAATTGGAGCAGGTGTACTAACAGCAATTGTTCTGGCTTATCTCTTTTTTATGATTAAATTTCATTGGTGGGGCTGGCTTTTTGGTGTGCTATTTATTGGATCGTTCATCTATGCACCACTCGATTATTTTGTATTCCCACAGTTGCGGCAGCGATATCATAGTTATCAGTTAAATGAAGAAGAGATTGAAATTCAGCATGGCATGTTTATTGTAAAGCGTGTGTTAGTTCCAATGATACGCGTTCAGCATGTAACGATTGAACAAGGGCCGATTATGAGAAAACATGGCTTAGCAGAACTGCAAATTTCAACTGCTGCTACGGCTCATAAAATACCTGGGTTAACGATGAGGGAAGCGGAGCGCTTAAAACGTCAAATTTCAGAACTGGCAAAGGTGAGTGATGAGGATGTATAAGAGGCAGCATCCAATCACGATTTTATCAGAATTAAAAATCTCACATCTACTACCAGGAATCATTCCTTTAATCAGTTTGAAAGGAAAATTTCCCTTTTGGTATATGGTTCCAATTGCAGTGTTTGTTGGGACAATTATTTTTTCAGTTATACATTGGTATTACAAAGTGTACGGGGTGAAAGATCACGTACTACATATTAAACACGGAATGTTTGTTAAAAAAGAGAGTTATTTAAATAAAGATCGTGTACAAACGATTCATACAAGTTCACATATTTTATATCAATTGTTAGGTTTAACAAAGCTCAAAATTGAAGCAGCAGGCGGAGGGGAAGAACCGGAAGTAAGTTTAGCTGGTATTACGACTCAGGAAGCAAAAGAACTGATTGCTCTTTTAAATGCGGAAACCTCTACAAAAAGAATAGATGTAGTTGTGCAAGAGGAAGCGAATTCATCTGAGTATAAGCTCACATGGAAGGAAATTATTTTCGCTTCGATCACTTCTGGTGAATTTGGACTCGTATTTTCTATCCTATTGTTTATTTTTTCAAAGATGCATGATTACGCTCCGGAATGGATGGTTGACAAGCTAAAAAAATATGTAATGGGTTTTGATTTCTCTATTTCTATTTGGATATACGGTGCGGTAGTGTTATTTGTTTTATCGTGGATTTTATCAACAATTCGTTATGCTCTGAAGCATGCGAATTTTACAATTGTTCGAAATAGAAATGAAATACGAGTTTCACAAGGACTTCTTGAAAAAAAGGAAGTTGTTTTGAAGACGCATCGTATTCAAGGCATTACAGTAAAAGAAACATTGCTGCGCGAATGGTTAGGATATTGTTCCATTCATGCAGAAGTCATTCAAAATGTTGAAAAGGAGGAGACGAGTGTAACGCTTCATCCCCTCATGAAAAAGGCGCATGTATCAGGTTTATTAGAACATTTAGAACTTCCTTATCGATTGGAAACAAATGTAATAAAGCTTCCAAAGGCTGCATTAAGAAGATACTTGATAGGTTGGTGGATTGTTTTTCTCGTTGTTACAATTCCGATTGCAGGTGCATCGATCTATTTTGAGAAATATTTCGCACTTCTCACATTCATTCCTTTATTTGCTCTTTTTACATGGCTAGGCTATAGATCGTTCACGGCTGGTGGATATGCACTGGATGATGAGCAGTTGACGATTGTATCGAGAACGATTGGAAAACATACAGGATTAATACGCAGAAGACATATACAATCATTTTCTAAGACGCAAACGTTCTTTCAGCGGAAAGATCAATTATGCTCGATGACATTTACGGTGGCTTCATCAGTAGGCGGACATCATTATAAGTTAGAGCATACGACGATGAAAGATGCGGAAGCGATGCAAGATTGGTTTAAGAAATCGAAAAAGATCACCCTTTCGTGAGGGTGATCTTTTTCGATTTTTTTGTCGAAGAGTCGATATGTTGGGCGAAAGTGCTGATATAATTTCATGTACTGCGTCTCTCTTCGTTGTATTGCGGTTTATCTAGATTTTTACCCTTGTACTTGAAATGTCGTTACAAAAGATGGTTTAGAAAAGATGCTTTTTTGCGGCTCTGCATTTGCTTGTGTCGGGCGTTTTTTATGCGCGTGTTCAAAGGATCTAGATTCTGTCCAGTCTTTAAAGTTTTGCTCAGTGTCCCACATTGTCATAATGACATATGTATCGTTACTTAATGGACGAAGAACGCGAATTGCTTGGAAACCAGGTTCATTTTCAATCAGCCCGGCGCGATTTTTGAAACGATTTTCAAAAACAGGACGACCTTCATCTGTAACAGAAATATTGTTACAAACGATAAAACCAGCTTGTCCTTTTAATTCCCCGACGGCATCGAGCACATCATATTGAAGTGCTCCTTCTACCGTTTCTTCTATATTTTCTTTATAAAACATATCTTTTTCATTACTTTTAGCGATAAAATGTGGTTCTTCTAGAGGGGTTTCGTATGAAATTATGGCTTTCATTTTTGGGCCTCCTTCATTAAGTTTGTTTTTATTATAGCAACTCTTACTAAAAACTTCGAAGAATATATACATAAAGGAGAGCCTTTTTCAAATAATAAATGTACCATCATTTGGAAAGAAGGACGAAGTATGAAGAAAATAAAGTGGACTGTAATAAGCGGCATAGCAGTGTTTATAGTTGCAATCGTAATCTATAAACTTATTGTGTTAGCTGGTGGCTATATGATGGATGAAAAGCAGTTGGTTTTCCACTCTTCATCACGTATCGTTGATCAGAAAGGAAAAGAAATTACAAAATTATATATAGAAAATCGAGAACTTGTGCCAATTGAGCAAATCCCAAAGCATGTGCAGCAAGCATTTCTTGCAGTAGAAGATGCACGGTTTTATGAACATCACGGCATTGATTATCCTTCTATTTTTAGGGCGGTGTATCGGGATCTTTTAGCAAGAGAGAAAGTGCAAGGAGGTAGTACGATTACGCAGCAACTCGTCAAAAATGTATTTTTAACGCATGAAAAAACATTTGTACGTAAGTTGAAAGAAGTTGCGATAGCACTGCAAATCGAGCAAAAATATACAAAACAGCAAATTCTTGAAATGTATATGAACCATATTTACTTTGGTCATGGTGCATACGGAATTCAATCTGCAGCCAAAATGTACTTTAATAAAAATGTAGAGGACTTAACTGTCGAAGAGGGAGCGATGTTAGCTGGGCTTTTGAAAGCACCAAGCGGATATTCTCCGTTTTTACATCCGAAAAAGAGTAAGGAGCGCCGTGATTTAGTTTTGTCTCTCATGCATAATCAAGGGTATATAACAGCAGAGGAAAGCGTTCGTTATCAAGGGAAAACCATTGCGCTATATAAAAATCTAGATAAACAGGAACTCGCCTATATGCCTTATGTCGATATGGTCGTGGATGAAGCAGCACGTCTATATGGCTTGTCACATCAAGAAGTCCTCCGCGGCGGTTATACGTTTGTTGTTTCCATGGATGAAAATATGCAAAAGGTTGCTTATGATCAGTTTCAAGATGAAAAAAATTTCCCAGGGGGAGACAAAAATGTGCAAGGCGCTTTTTTATTAATGGATAATCAGACGGGAGGAATTAAGGCCGCGATTGGCGGAAGAGAATATGTTCCAAGAGGTTTTAATCGAGTATTTGCAAAGCGTCAGCCAGGGTCTGTTTTAAAGCCCCTTCTTGTATATGCGCCAGCACTGGAAACAAAAAAGTACAATCCGTATTCTTTATTAACAAATGAAAGAACTGCGTTTAAAGGATATGTACCGCGAAATTATAATCATCAATATTCAAAGGAAGTAACGATGTATGATGCGCTCTTGCAGTCAGCGAATGTTCCTGCAGTTTCTTTACTGCATGAACTTGGAGTAGAAGAAGGGAAGCAATATTTGGAGAAGGGAAATATTCACATTGCTGATTCAGGTTTAAGCGCCGCTCTTGGTGGATTAAAAGAAGGGGTTTCTCCGTTTGAAATTGTGAAGATGTATCGTGCGTTTCTAGCAAATGGAAAAATTATTGAGCCACATGTCATTGAAAAAGTATTTGATCGACAGGGGAAAATGATTGGAGAGTCCCAAAAAGAAGAAACGAAAATTTTCTCAAAGCAAACTGCGTGGTATATGACAAAAATGTTAGAAGGGGTTGTAGAGGAAGGAACAGCAAGGGCAGGAGTGTATAAAGGGGCACTAGCTGGAAAGACAGGGACGACTTCGCTTTCCAACCAACGTGAGGGTGTAAGGGATATTTGGTTTGTTGGATATACGCCAAGTTTAGTAGGTGCGGTATGGATGGGATATGATCGTACAGATAAAAAACATACGTTATATGGTGGAAGTGAGTCTGCTACCGAGCTATTTAAAAAGATTTTAATGAAAGCTCATGTGCAGGACAAAGAAAAGTTTAAGCGACCAAAAGGAGTTGCGACGATTAGTAAGCCCATTCATTTAAGTAAAATTGAACATTTAGAAGCAAAACTATCTTTTCATCCGTTTGGCTTATTCATTGCAAAATTAAGCTGGAAACCTCTTCCTGATAAAAGGGTGATGTACAGAATTTATCAAATAGAAAATGGAGTTCATACGCATATTGGAACGGTTAAAGGTACGGGCGAATATGATGTGAAATTTATTAATATATTTGCAAAACCGAGCTTTTACGTTGTTCCATATAACTCGCAAACAAATCGGGAAGGAGAAAAGACAAAAGTAGCTAAACCGTAGTTTTTGCTTGTGATATAATAAGAATGTTTCGAAAATATCAAGCGTTTTTACGAACATTTGTGTCAATTTCATGAACAACATACATAATGTTATGCATTTTGTTTTTACAAGCTGTATAGTAAAAAAAGATAATTATCGAATAGGATTCGTTTGAAGTGTTCGTGAGGAAGGGAGAAAGGGTTTTGGTAAGAAATATAAATGAGACGTTTTTAAAAGCATGTAAAGGGGAACGAACCGATTATGTACCGGCGTGGTATATGAGACAAGCAGGGCGTTCTCAACCAGAATATAGAAAGATTAAAGAAAAGTATTCTTTATTTGAAATTACACACAACCCGGAGCTTTGTGCCTATGTAACAAAACTTCCAGTTGATCAATACAATGTCGATGCGGCGATTCTATATAAAGATATTATGTCACCGCTTCCAGCAATTGGTGTTGATGTAGAAATAAAATCTGGAATTGGACCAGTAATCGAGAATCCAATTCGTTCTATGCAAGATGTAGAGAAGCTTGGTGAAATTCATCCAGAAGAAGATGTACCATATATATTAGATACCATTCGATTGTTAACAGCAGAAATGTTGGATGTTCCGCTTATCGGTTTTTCAGGTGCACCATTTACATTAGCAAGTTATATGATTGAAGGCGGTCCGTCTCGCAACTACCATAAAACAAAAGCGTTTATGTATGCAGAACCAAAAGCTTGGTTTGCATTAATGGATAAGCTTTCAGATATGGTCATTGCGTATTTGAAAGCACAAATTCAGGCTGGGGCAAAGGCAGTACAAGTGTTTGATTCTTGGGTTGGTACAGTGAATGTAGCAGATTATCGCATATTTATTAAACCAGCAATGGAGCGTATTTTTGCACAGGTTCGTGAAATGAACGTACCGATGATCATGCACGGTGTTGGAGCAGGTCACTTAGCAAACGAATGGAATGACTTGCCGCTTGATGTAGTAGGATTAGATTGGCGCTTGTCAATTGAAGAGGCGCGTACGCGCGGTATTCATAAAGCAGTACAAGGTAATATGGATCCTTCGCTATTACTTGCACCATGGAATGTCATTGAAGAGCATGTAAAAGGCATTTTAGACCAAGGAATGAAACAACCTGGCTATGTCTTTAATTTAGGTCACGGTGTATTTCCAGAGGTGAATCCTGATACGTTAAAACGTTTAACAGCGTTTATTCATGAATATTCGAAAGAGCAGTTAGCGAAGTAAAGGAGAATTAGGGGTATGAAAAAGAAAATTGGTTTGCTTGTTATGGCATACGGAACACCATATAAAGAAGAGGATATTGAACGTTACTATACGCATATTCGTAGAGGACGAAAGCCAAGTCCTGAAATGTTACAGGATTTAACAGAGCGTTATCGTGCGATTGGTGGTATTTCTCCTTTAGCTGCTATTACATTAGAACAAGCGAAAAGACTAGAACAGCGTTTAAATGAAATGCAGGATGATGTGGAATTTCATATGTATCTTGGGTTAAAGCATATTGAGCCTTTTATTGAAGATGCTGTACAAGCTATGCATCGTGATGGAATAAAAGAGGCGATTGCTCTTGTTCTTGCCCCTCATTATTCTACTTTTAGCGTGAAATCTTATATTGGACGAGCACAAGAAGAAGCAGCGAAATGTGAAGATTTAACGATTCATGGCATTGAGAGCTGGTATAAAGAGCCGAAATTTATTCAGTATTGGGTAGATGCGGTGAAAAGCATATATGACGGCATGCCAGAAGAAGAACGTGAAAAAGCAGTTTTAATTGTATCTGCGCATAGTTTACCGGAAAAAATTATCGCATTAGGCGACCCATATCCAGAGCAATTAAGTGAAACGGCAGAATATATTGCTCGTGGTGCAGAAGTTCCAAATTACGCGGTTGGTTGGCAAAGTGCCGGCAACACACCTGATCCATGGATTGGACCAGATGTGCAAGATTTAACGAAGGAGCTGTATGAAAAGTACGGTTACACTTCATTTGTATATGCACCAGTTGGTTTTGTAGCGGAGCATTTGGAAGTATTATATGACAATGATATTGAATGTAAAATCGTTACAGATGAAATCGGGGCGAAATATTATCGCCCAGAGATGCCAAACGCATCGGAAGCATTTATCGATTGTTTAGCGGACGTTGTGCTTAAAAAACAAGAAGAAGTATTGTAATACTACAAGCGAGAAAGGAGGGACTGTTTTGAAAAAAAGAGTGGTTATCATTGGTGGTGGAATTGCGGGATTGACAGCAGCGTATTACTTGCAAAAAGAAATTCGTGAACAAGGGTTGCAGATTGATATGTTGTTAATAGAAGCGTCAGGTAAGGTTGGCGGGAAAATTCAAACCGTTCGAAAAGAAGGATTTACAATTGAACGCGGCCCAGATTCTTTCCTCGAAAGAAAAGAAAGTGCAGCTCGATTGGTGAAAGAAGTCGGTTTAGGAGACGAGCTTGTAAATAATAAAGCAGGTCAGTCATTTGTTCTTGTGAACAATCAATTGCACAAAATTCCGAGCGGATCTATGATGGGAATTCCGACACAAATTACGCCGTTTCTATTTTCAGGATTGTTTTCTCCGATTGGTAAATTAAGGGCTAGTTTTGATTTTGTACTTCCGCGTTCAAAACCAGTTTCGGATCAATCACTAGGCCAATTTTTTCGGCGTCGTTTCGGAAATGAAGTGGTTGAAAATTTAATTGAACCATTGCTCGCTGGTATTTATGCAGGGGATATTGATCAAATGAGTTTGATGGCAACATTCCCAAAAGTTTATCAAATAGAGCAGAAGTACCGCAGTATTTCGCTTGGTATGCGTGCGTTAGCACCAAAACGAACAAAAGATGTGAAACCAAAAGGGATGTTTCTAACATTAAAAACAGGCTTAGAGTCGTTAGTTGAGGCAATAGAAGAAAAACTTGATACGAATACAGTGATGAAGGGAACGCGCGTTGAAAAAGTGAAAAAGCTGGGCGATGGCTATGAAATCACTCTTAGCAACGGAAAAGAAATAGAGGCAGATGCAGTTATCATTGCAGCTCCGCATAAAGGATTGCCATCTATGTTCGGGCAGTATAAAGAGTTCCGCTTCTTCCGCAATATTCCGGCAACCTCTGTAGCGAATGTCGCACTAGCTTTTCCGAAAGAAGCCATTAAGCGCGATATTGATGGAACTGGATTTGTCGTATCAAGAAATAGTGATTTTTCCATTACAGCTTGCACGTGGGCACATAAAAAGTGGCCACATACAACGCCGGATGGGAAAGTATTGTTGCGCTGCTATGTAGGGCGTCCTGGCGATGAAGCCATTGTAGAACAAACAGATGAAGAAATAATTCAATTTGTATTAGAAGATTTACAAAAAACAATGGATATAGTAGAGAGGCCAGACTTTACTGTCGTGAGCCGCTGGAAAGATGCTATGCCGCAATATACAGTTGGACATAAAAAAAGAATGAAAAAACTAACAGCATTTCTAAAACAAGAACTACCAGGCATATATTTAGCTGGTAGCTCCTATGCTGGCTCTGGTCTTCCAGATTGCATTGATCAAGGTGAGGCGGCTGTAAAATATGTATTATCTTATTTAGAAGAACGCAATAAAACAAAATTAATCGCGCAATAATAATGAAAACAGGAGATCGGTGTCTCCTGTTTTTTTTGGTGTTCAAGCAACGGGTATATAGGAATATATAAATTCAACTCGCTATCGTTCTTTTCCACCATCGGAAAGATCAATTCGGATTTTACTTTTATTTTTAAAAATAAAAAAGGAGTTTTTTCGTAGTAGAGCGAATAAAAGTATTTTCAAAGTATTAGGAGGTATAAAAGATGCGAAATGTAGTGATTGACACAGAGTGGAACCGAGAGGATCCCTCTTACATTCGGAAAAGGCTAGGGGAATACAATATAAAGCATCTGTCAGAAAAAGATATGAACTTCATTGGCGAAGATTTTTGTTTTAAAATTAAAGATGAAGAAGGGAACATCCTTGGCGGCATTTCAGGAAATACTAAAATGCAAAGTCTTGTCATTCAATTTCTTTGGATTGATGAAAGCCTTCAGGGGAAAGGGTTTGGCAAAAAGCTTATCAAAAAGGCTGAAAAATTCGCTGTGGAGAAGAAATGTCGAATAATCAAGGTAGATACGTTTAGTTTTCAAGCTCCTGATTTTTATAAAAACTTAGGTTTCGAGGTTTATGGCACAGTAGAAGATTTCCCCGAAGGACATAACCATTATTTTTTATTTAAAAAATTATAATAGTAATGGTGGACTGTTCAATTCGGACGGTCTTTTTTTATCTACTTAAGTTAATTTTTTGTAAAGTTTGTCGTATGATCGTTCTTTATAAAGAATGATTTGTTATGATAATACATGCCGTTAGGACAAAAGAAGTAAGGAGAGGAAGATGGCGGTGAAGAAAGTAATCGGTATCGTTTTATCATTTATACTGTTTATTTCATTTACAGGAACGATAGTGAAAGCGGAAGAAACGAATTCGTTATCAGTGCTTGATGCGATTCAACAGTTTCAGCAGCATGGTAAAAGTAAAGGGGTAGTAGAAGGATATATTGTTGGATATACACAAAGTCCGTCAAAGTATACGAGAGATCCAGCGAAGTTTGGAGATACAAATGTAGCAATTGCAGATTCTCCAGATGAGACCAATCCGGAGAAGGGTATGCCTGTTCAGTTGCCAAAAGGGGACGTAAGAGCAGCAGTGAATGTGAAAGATCATCCTGAAAATGTTGGGAAGAAAGTTCAATTGACAGGTACATTAGAGTTATATTTTAGTAGTCCTGGTTTAAAAGCAGTAACAGCGTACAAGTTTCCAGGAGAATTAGAAAATCGTGTAAGCAAAGTCACTGCGTCACCGAATGGGAGAGAAGTGGAAAAGGGAACGCTTGTTACATTAACGACGAGGACAGAAGGGGCGACGATCTATTATACGCTAGATGGATCAGAGCCTACGAATCAAAGTATTCGTTATTATGAACCGATTGTTTTACAAGAAGATACGGTGATTCAGGCAATTGGGGTAAAGGAAGGGAGTGAGTCTTCACCAGTTGCTACGTTTTCGTTTACAGTGGTAAAAGGTGAGAAAGTACACATTCATGATATTCAAGGGAAAGCGCATATTTCTCCTTATAAAGGGAAAAAAGTGCGCAATGTAGAAGGGATAGTCACTGCGTTAGATAAATATGGTTTTTATATGCAAGATGCACAGCCTGATGACGACCCAGCTACTTCAGAAGGAATTTACGTGTATCAGAAAGATGCTGATGTGAAAGTGGGAGACGTTGTCCAAGTAGATGGACAAGTGGAGGAGCATGTTGGAGCTGGATATGCGGAACGATTTGAAACAGATTTAACTACGACAGAAATTAAGGCAACTCGCGCAACCATAAAGGCGAGTCATGTGCCACTTCCAGAAGCAGTTGTGCTAGGGGAGCATGGCGTGAAGATTCCAGATGAAATCATTGATAATGATGCATTCGGTGTTTTTGATCCGCAGGAAGATGCGATTGATTTTTATGAAAGCTTAGAAGGTATGCGAGTTACACTTCCAACACCAAAAGTGGTTGCACCGCAGAAGCATGGGAATTTATATGTAACGATTGCAAATGGTAGCAATAAAGTGGTAACGAAATATGGAACGCCGCTTTTAAGTGAGACGCAACTCAATCCAGAACGCTTATCTTTAAAAGTACCTCGTAACTATGTAGCAAAAGTTGGTGATACTTTTAACGGTGATATAACAGGAGTAGTAGGTTATGATTATAGCGCATACCGCATTTCGCCAGTGACGGAATTACCATCTGTGATAGACGGAGGGTTTAAACAAGTGGGAGCAAAGATTCAGCCTCGGCTTGGGAGAGTAACAGTCGCTACATATAACATGGAAAACTTTTCTGCAAATCAAAAGGAAACATCTGATGAAAAAGTAAAAGCGCTCGCGTATTCGATTAAATATAATTTAAAAATGCCGGATATTATTGGTGTGCAAGAGATGCAAGATAATAATGGAACAATAAATGATGGCACAACAGATGCTTCATTAAGTGCAAAACGTATAATTGATGCGGTGCAAGCAATCCATGGTCCAAAGTATGAATATGTAGAAGTAGCGCCTCTAAACAATCAAGATGGAGGAGCGCCGGGAGCGAATATTCGCGTCGGTTTTTTCTATAATTCATCGCGCGTAAAACTAGCGGATCAACCAAAATTGTTAGAGACAAATCCGACACGCATTGGGCAGGACAATCCGTTATTTGAAAGCACCCGTAAACCATTAGCCGCTGAATTTACATTCCAAGGTCAACATCTAGTTGTTATTTCTAATCATTTAAACTCAAAAATAGGTGATGCACCGCCATTTGGAAGCATACAACCACTGGTATGGAAAAGCGAAGAAAAACGAGTACAGCTGGCCCAAGAAGTGAATCGTTTTGTGAAAGGAATTCAAAAACGAGATGCGAACGCACCTGTTGTTGTAGTAGGGGATATGAACGATTTTGAATTCTCTAAACCACTGCAAGCGCTAAAAGGCGACACATTACAAAATATGTTAGAAACTGTTTCAAAAGAAAATCGGTACACATATATTCATGAAGGGAATGCACAAGTACTAGATCACATCTTAGTGACAAATAATATTGCAAATCATACAATTGTAGATCCAGTACACTTAAATACAAATATGATGAAGGAGCACGGCCGCGTCAGCGATCATGACCCGGTGCTTGCGCAAATTGATTTGAAAAAAGCCCGTTCAGTTTAGACGGGTTTTTTTACGTAGTGCGGTGACGAAATTTGTCGACTGGTCGATATCTTGTGTCGAAACGCCGATAAAATTGATTTTGCGCCGATATATTTCATTTTGCGCCGATAACTAGGTAAGAATCGCTGATATATTTTAATTTTGTGCTTATGATGTAATTTTTAACGTTTGTTTGCAGCGCATTCTTTTTTGCAATTTACGTGTATATTTCTTTTTATCTTTTCTTGTTCCTTTTATATACATAAATAAACTAACGATTCCAAACAATGTATATTGCAGAGTAAGAATGTACGGAGACATTCCTTGCAGTGGTTGTTTCGGATCATATAGATGAATAGGTGCTCCTCCAATGGTAGGAAAAATAATATTTAAAATAACATAGGGAAGTGAACTTACAGTGAATGGAAATAAAATCGCCATGTAATCTTTTTGCGACCACATAGAGGCAGCTAGACCTAACACAGCCATGAAACCAGCAAATAAAAAATTAATCCCAATGTATACAGAGATATAAGTGATCGGAGAATCATAATACAATGATGCAAACATGCCATTTGTATTGATTAAATTATTTGTTACGGATGGTACACCATCTGGTATTGTGAGCTTACAAAGTAATAAAGAAAGTAAGAACGGAAAAATGTAAAGGAATCCACCACAAAAAAAGGTAACGATATATTTTGTGTATAAATACGAAAGAAAGGAAACTTCTTTACTTATAAAAGACTTAAATTCTTCTAATCTATCAGCGTTATAACTTGTGCTAAAAGGTAAAGTAGCGATAATGGGCATTAACAATAAATAAACATCCATTTCATTATCACGAAATCCAATCCACTTATAGGATGTTGTTAATAATTCGTCTGGTACAGAATTAATATATTGTAAAACGTAGTAATAGTGATATATAAAAAGAAGAACGAACATACTGCATAAAAAACACATCGAGAGCGGATTTAAAAAAGCTTGTTTAATTTGTAAGCGAAGTGCACGAATCATGATTGAGAAACCCCCACTGATTAAAGTTCCACTTTATCTTTCATTTTTTGATAAGAGTAATACTTGATTGTAAAGAATATACTTATTTTCTATATTACTATTAATTGTAAAGATTTTCTTGTTTTTTTATCAATAATTGGAATGTTATTTGTAAAATAGAGTTGATAATCCTGAAAGGGGAAATGGAGTATGAAAAAAGTATCATCTAAAATATCTAAAGCTGAGTTAGAAATTATGAAAGTACTTTGGTTGAATTCTCCGCAAACGGCAAATGAAATCATTGAGAAGCTAGAGTCAAAAATAGATTGGAAGCCAAAGACAATTCGAACATTTATTAATCGGCTCGTTCAAAAGGAATCAGTTTCGTATCATTAAGATAAAGGGCATATGTATGCGTTACGATCCATTAGTATCACAGTTGCAAGTCGAAACAAAATCGTTACTGAATCGTTTTTGTGGTGCAGCGTTCAAACCGTTACTTGTAAATTTTTTAAAAGAAGAGAAACTTTCTTCAGAAGATATTCATGAATTGAAACGCATTTTGGATGAACAGACAGAAGAAAATGAGCAGGAAGGTAGATCGTAATGATAGATACATTCGTACATATTTACCTTTCGCGCTTCTTTGACTGGATAATTGAAACATCACTTATGGCGAGTATATTAGTCGGTATCATCTTATGTGTCAAAATTGTACTCAAGGATAGGCTAACGCTTAGGTGGCAATATGTATTATGGATGATTGTAGTAGTGAGACTTCTTTTACCATAGTCACCAGATAGCTCTTATAACATATTTTTACCTTTTCACTTCCGTCCATTTTTTGATACACTATGACTATTATAAGCAAGGTTTCATTTATGACTGGAATTTTTGATACGGGGAATAACTAAAAAAGAGAACTTGTATATACTGGAAGACTGTGATAATATCAAATGTGTACAAATTGACTATATTATCCATTTGGTCATTTTTGGAGGTGAAGATGTGGCAATAGATCGAAAACGTTCTATTATTGAGGCTGCAACAAAATCTTTTTCAGCGTTTGGTTATAAGGCAACGACAATGGATCAAGTTGCGAAATTGGCTAATGTTGGAAAAGGGACAATTTATACTTTTTTCAAAAATAAAGAAGAATTATTTGGTGAAATTATTTCGAATTTAATTGCAGAAATGAAGGAAGTTGCAAAAGAATCCATTCGTCCAGATATTTCATTCTTTGAAAATGTACATAGAGCATTATACAGCATCTTAGAATTTAGAAAAGAGCATCAGCTTATGATTAAGCTGATCCAAGAAGAACGAGATATGGGAACGAAAGAAGTACAAGAAGTGATGCAGCAAGTAGATACAGAAATTGTATCCTTTATTCAAGCCTATTTGGAATTTGCAATCGAGAAAGGTGAAATCAGTAAATGCGATCCAGAAATTACAGCGTTTATTATGCTTAGACTATATGTATCACTTATTTTCGATTGGGAAAAAAATCATGAGCCACTAGAAAAAGAAAGAATTGCAGAGTTATTTGAACTATATTTATTAAAAGGATTGTCAAACTAAGATAATCTTTTTTTTGTTTCAGTAGGAATGATTCTGTAGCATGACGGTTAAGTGAAGTATGTTCTATACTCATATATATTGCATAAGATGTTCAAGAGAAAGAAAGAAGGGCGGGGAGTTTTATCATATATTTGCAATATGAAATTGGGGAGATAGAAGGACTTTGTAATCAGCTCATGGCTATTTTTAGAACAATAGGAGAAGCTTTATATTATGCGAAGCAACATGATGCAGTTTGTATCCTTTTAAAAGATGTGCAAACTCGAAATTCCGTTGACTTTCATAAGAGCCCGTATTTTTCAAAAATCAATATTGACTCTTATTTGGATGTAGATGAATGTAGGGCGTTATTTTACAAGAAAAATATTTTAGTGAAGCGGCATCAACCGGATATGGATGAGACTTTTAAGCATATGATTACTTGTAGGCGGTTTCTTCAACGACATATATTACGAGATGAAAGTAGGGAGACAGGACAATTTATTGCGAAATCTTTACCCTTTGCGAAACATATACAAAAATTAGCTAGCTGCACGATTGGTCTTATGTCTTTTTACCCGAGATGGAGAGCGATTCAGCTTAGAATTGAAGGAGATTTAGTTCATTTACCTGTGGAAGGATTCGACTTAGCGGCTCATACAGAAAATCAACTTCAACAAATAATCAATACAATTGCAAGTACAGCGGATTTATCGGCTGTTTATATTGCTTCTGGTGTTCAAGAGGAAAAGTATCATCGCATTGTAGCTCGTATAAAAGAACATTTTCCTCATTTAGTCATAGTCAGAAAGCAAGATGTTTTACAAACGTACCCTGGCTTGCAGAAGGAGTTAGATGCATTGTGTTTAGAGGAACAAGCATTAGTCGACTGGTTAGTTTGTATCGGTGCGCCTCTTTTTGCTGGACCTCATGCCTCCTCATTTAGTTATTTAGCAGGATATATGCGCCATTATCGAGGGTTTGATAAAGAAACGACATATTTATGGCCAGAGTATCAACCATATTGGGATCAATGGTTTCCTCGTTTGTAGAGAAGATGAGTATATAAAAATAGTGCCATATGTATAAGTTTCATATACAATGGCACTATTTTTTTGGTCGTATGTGTGAGTTATATGTTACTCCCTGCATATTTTCTTTGTAGTTCCTCTTTCTTATCGAATACATCTTGGAACTTATTGTCATATCCTTTCGGAAATAGGACACCTAAACCATATGAATGGGAAAATTCAAGATAAGGATGCTGTTTTTTTAATGTCTCCCATAACTTATATACGCCAAAATCACGATCCAACACGGCAATATCATGAAATAAGACGGCACCATTTTTAGAGACTTTCGGCAACCATGTTTCAAAATCATGTGAAACAGCTTCAAATGTATGATAACCATCAATGTGCAATACATCTATACTTTCATCCTCAAATAAATGTAAAGCATCATCAAATGTGGAACGGATTAAGCGTCCTATTGTTGGATAACAATGGTTTGTTACATAACTAACCATTTCAAACACATTCTCTCCGTATGGTCCGCTATGTAAATCACCTTTCCAAGTGTCAACAGCAAAACATTCGGCGGAAAGTTGTTCATCTTTTATTCCTTGGCAAAAGCTGTAAAAAGAAGAACCATAATGTGTTCCTAATTCCACTACCTTTTTCGGTTTCATAAATCGAATGAAGTCGTATGCAAAGTGGTTGTGTCCTACCCAAGCAGAAGATAATCGAATAGACGGATGTACGTAATCAACATCAAATACCGGATTATGATATACCCATTGCATATACAGTTCCCCCCTGAAATTTGGTTCATAATGTAAATATATGTATGTCCTTCAAGGATAGAACGATTTTCGTAGTCATTAACAATTTGAATCGGTTATTAGGGTTTTCTCTAACCGTTCTTTCTGATGGAGATGATGTGCAAAGTGCATATACACAAGTTGAAACCATTCTGTTGCACATAAGTGACCAAGTCCAGGATGAGCCACTGTATGATGGGACGGAATAGAAGAGAGCTTTAGCTGAGTCTTTTTCATCTTGTCGATAAGCTGTAATAATCCTTGTTTTAGATTTTCTTTGTTTGTCGGGTTTTCTGGTGTATATCCAGGACGATTCGGTATTTTGATTTGAATAGGAGGGAAGGCTCCCATTTTATATACGTCTTCCCCCATTTCTGTTTTTTTACCACTGATTATAGCTGAACCAGTTGCACACTGTTCTATTGCATGTAATTGCATATTGGAAGCTGTAAGTAAGTGATAATACATTTGTCCAAGCGACCATTCTTCTTCAGAAGGCTTTCGTCTCAGTTGTTCCAATGAGTATTTGTTTAATTCATTGATGTAATACAGTGCTAATGTTTCAAACTTCTCTGCTAACATGTGAGCTGTCACAACTTGATTCCTCTGTAACTCAATTAATATAGCGAGTAAACGATCTGTTCGGTTCATGATAATCATCCTATTTCTATTTATTCTGTTTATAGCAAGTGTTCGAAAAGTCCACTTATTTTTTCTGCAAATATATACTTTTTCTTATGAATAATATTAATATAGTAAAATCATAAGAACTCATATTGCAGTTTCCAATAATATACTATATAATTTACTAAAGAAAACGTTTTCATACAAAGGGGGAGAATTTCGTGTCAACGATTGAGGACGTGGCGAAATTAGCGGGATTATCAAGAACAACGGTTTCTCGGGTGATTAATAATCATCCGTACGTATCAGATGAGAAGAAAAAGCGAGTTCAATTAGCGATGAAGCATTTAGGCTTCGTACCTAATTCGGCAGCAAGAAGACTTCGAAAACAAAAAACGGAGACAATTGCAGTTCTCGTTCCAAGAATTACAAATCCTTTTTTCAGTAGATTTATTGAAGCAATTGAGATTGCTGCTTCTGAACATAAATATAAACTGATTATTTGTCAAACAAGATACTTACCAGAAAAAGAGATGGAATACTTACAACTGTTATCAACAAAACAAGTAGATGGCATTATTCTATGTTCCCTTGAGAACTCATGGGAAGATGTGGAGCCATATTTACAACACGGTCCAATTGTGTTATGTAATGAATATATTGAAGAAGCAAATATTCCAACGGTTAAATTTGATCATGCTCAAGGAGCATATATTGCGGCAAAACATGTATTAGAGCAAGGGTATCGCAATCTTATTTTCTGCCGTGGCAATGAAACAAAGGTAATTAGCCAACAACGAAAAATGGGATTTTTACGTGCAGTTACTGAGCAGGGGAAACATGTAGAAGGAATTGATTTTATTGAAAACGTTTTCTCGTGGGGAGATGGGAAAAGACTCTTTCATGATGTATTAAAGGACAAAAAAAATCCTACCGCTATTTTGGCAGGAGGCGATGAGGTTGCAGCTGGCATTATTTCAGAGGCGAAACGCCATAACTGGAGTATTCCAGATAACCTAGCTGTAATTGGTTTTGATAATCAAATTTTATCAAAAATTACAGAGCCTGGTATTACGACAATGGAACAACCAATCGATGACATGGCTCGAAAAGTTATAGATTTAATGATAGATAAAATCCATACAAAAAATTATCGCAAAAAAGAACTATATGAGTTTGAGCTGGAACTCTTGGTGAAAGGTTCAACGATGAAAGATGCGATGTTACTAGCCTAGTAGACAATGTCTGCTAGGTTTTTTATGTGTATACACGATTATTCTTCGTGAACACAGTCATCGCATTTATTATGGTATGCTTCGTGTTGCTCATCAATTTCCTTTCCGCAATGCGCACAAGTTTTTGTTGGCAAATTTCTGAAAAATTCCATTGGTTGATCAATCATGAAAATCCCTCCATTTCTTAATAATATTGTATTAGTACAAAAATAAAAAGTCAACAACTGTTTTATAACAAAATGAAAAATAATGAAAAAGTTTAGGAAATGGATTATAGTTAACAATGTAGAATGTAAGTGAAATCTTTCTCAATATAGAAAGAAAGCATGCATTTCTATCGGTTTTTGAAAGGATGGATACATATGAAGGTGACTGTTGTTGGCTTTTGGGGCGGCTTTCCAGAAGCGGGAGAAGCGACATCGGGGTATTTGTTTGAACACGATGGTTTTCGTTTACTTGTTGACTGTGGCAGTGGTGTATTAGCACAGCTTCAAAAATATATAGCACCATCTGATATAGATGCAGTTTTATTGTCGCATTATCATCATGATCATGTTGCGGATATTGGGGTATTACAATATGCAAGGTTAATTACAAATGCGACAAAAGGGCAATTACCACAATTGCCAATCTATGGGCATGGTTTTGATGTACAAGGATTTGCGTCCTTAACGCATGAGCCGCATACGAAAGGAATTGTCTATCATCCAGAGGAAACATTGCAAATTGGACCGTTCTCCATTTCATTCTTAAAAACAGTACATCCTGTTACGTGCTATGCAATGCGCATTGCGGCGGGAGATAAAGTTGTTGTATATAGTGCGGACTCTAGTTATATTCCTGAATTTATTCCATTTACAAAGGATGCGGATTTATTTATTTGCGAATGCAATATGTATGCGCATCAAGAGGCTGCAAAAGCAGGGCATATGAATAGTATAGAAGCCGCAAACATAGCAAAGCATGCTAATGTAAAAAAATTAGTATTAACGCATTTGCCCCATACAGGAAATCCAGCTGATTTAGTAGAAGAAGCAAAACAAATTTTTAGTGGCTCTATTGCATTAGCGCATAGTGGCTATACTTGGAATTCATGAGGTGAGAACATGTTATTTATTGATAATAAAGGAATTACAGATCCTACGATTAATTTAGCAATTGAAGAATATTGCGTGAAAAATTTAGATATTAATGAAACATATTTGCTGTTTTACATTAATGAACCTTCCATCATTATTGGGAAAAACCAAAATACAGTCGAAGAAATTAATGCAGATTATGTGAAAGAGAAAGGGATCCATGTTGTGCGCCGTTTATCAGGTGGCGGGGCTGTGTACCATGATTTAGGAAACTTAAACTTTAGTTTTATTACAAAAGATGACGGGGATAGTTTTCATAACTTTAAAAAATTCACAGAGCCCGTTACGAAAGCACTTGGTAAATTAGGTGTGAATGCAGAACTTAGTGGACGTAACGATATTTTAGCTGAGGGACGAAAAATTTCAGGTAACGCTCAATTTTCAACGAGAGGTCGTATGTTCAGTCACGGTACATTATTATTTGATTCTGAAATCGATCACGTTGTATCTGCATTAAAAGTGAAAATGGACAAAATTCAATCAAAAGGAATTAAATCGATTCGCAGCCGTGTAGCTAATATTACGGAATTTTTAAATGAAAAGATGACAACAGAAGAATTTAAACAGCTTCTTCTTGAGACAATCTTTGAAGGAGAAAAGGAAATTCCAACATATGAGTTAACAGAAGAAGATTGGAAAGAAATTTATAAAATTTCTGAAGAGCGCTACCGCAATTGGGACTGGAACTACGGAAAGTCACCGAAGTTCAATTTACAACATTCACACCGTTTCCCAGTTGGACAGGTTGATGTTCGATTAGAAGTGAAAAAAGGAACAGTAACAGAGTGTAAAATATATGGTGACTTCTTTGGTGCACTCGATGTTCATGATATTGAAGAGCGTTTAACAGGTGTTCAGTTTGATAAGGAAGCCTTTGCTGCAGCGTTAGAAGACGTAGATGTAAAACGCTACTTTGGGAATATAACGAAAGAAGATTTCTTAGCATTGTTCTTTTAATAGTGAACTGCTCTCCTAAATTGGGAGAGCAGTTTTCATGTCGTTATTTGTCGTACCGTCGATATCCTGTGTCGAATGGCCGATATATTTTAAATTGCGCCGATATATGTTGAGAAACGATCGATATATTTCAAAAATCGCTGATAAAATTTCATGCACCATTATTGTTTCACCTCAATTCATTACGAAATACGCTGTAACTGAAATGGGTAAGATTCTTTTATGTTTTTGTAAAAAAGCGGTAGATGCGGTAAGGCGCATGGATTGTAAAAATGAATGAACCTTCATTTCGCTCGTACCTACTGGTAGTAGTGATTTACGCTGCTACTTTATATGCGAGTATTTGAATGTTACTTGATACCCTAATTTTCTTTTAATATAATGTATTTAGAATTTTTAAATTTTCAAAATTTTATAAAGGTGGGGGTTATGTGAATCTCGTTCAATCTTTAGCTGAGACAGCCGTAAAGAAAGGGGAGAAACCAGCTTATATATTTATGGATGAGTCGGTCTCGTATGACCAATTAAATAAAATGGTCACAAAGTTTTCTAGTAATTTAGCAAAAATGGGCATCACAAAAGGGGATCATGTTGCATTAGCTGTTGGGAATTCACCACATTTTTTAATCGGGTTATATGGGGTCATGAAAACAGGAGCAACCGTTGTTCCGGTTAACCCAATATATACCGCAGATGAAATGCATTACATTTTACAAAATGGAGACGTAAAAACAATCATCATACTCGACATCCTTCTACCGATTATACAATCTCTTACAACAAGACTTCCTTCTCTCGAACATATTATCATATGTGAAACCTCATCAGATTTTCAACTTACAGACAACGAAAAAGTGAAAACGTTTACTAGTTTGGTGGAAACTGGAGATATATCTTATGAAGGTCCACTATTACATGAAGAAGACGTTGCGGTTATTTTATACACTTCAGGAACAACGGGACAACCAAAAGGTGCTATGTTAACGCATAAGAATTTATATAGTAATGCGAGAGACGTTGCGACATATTTACAATATACAGAAGATGACCGTGTTGTGGCGGCGTTACCGATGTTCCATGTGTTTTGTTTAACCGTTGCGATTCATGCACCGATTATAAATGGGGCAATCATTTTAATGTTACCAAAGTTTAGTCCAAAAGAAGTATTTCGCATTTGTCGCACATATAAACCAACAATATTTGCCGGTGTACCAACGATGTACAATTATTTATATTTATATGAAGGAGCAAGTGCAGAAGATATGCACTCACTCAGACTTTGCATATCTGGTGGTGCATCTATGCCTGTTGCTCTTTTGGAGAATTTTGAAAAACGTTTTCGTGTCATTGTTTCAGAAGGATACGGACTATCAGAAGCATCGCCAGTGACGTGTTTTAATCCATTGGATCGGCCGCGAAAACCAGGATCGATTGGAACGAATATTTGGCATGTTGAAAATAAAGTAGTAAATGAGCTTGGTGAGGAAGTACCTGTTGGAGAAGTCGGAGAACTGATTGTTCGCGGTCCGAACGTGATGAAAGGGTATTATAAAGCTCCAGAAGATACAGCAGCAGTGCTTCGTGAAGGGTGGCTATATACAGGTGATCTAGCAAAAATGGATGAAGAAGGTTACTTCTATATTGTGGATCGTAAAAAAGATATCATCCTTGTCGGTGGATATAACGTATATCCCCGGGAAGTAGAAGAAGTATTATATAAACATGAGGAAGTGGCTGAAGTAATCGTAATAGGTGTTCCGGATGAAAGTTTAGGAGAAGCTGTATGTGCTTATGTTGTTCCAAAACATGACAGGGTACGAGAAGAAGAGCTCATTCATTATTGTTCGTTGCACCTTGCAAAATATAAGGTTCCCAAAAAGATAGAATTTTTGAAGGAATTACCGAAAAACACCACGGGAAAACTATTAAGAAGAGCTTTGAGAGAAAAGGCAATGCAAGTATAAAGTAAAAAACAACACTGAGTTTGTCAGTGTTGTTTTTTACTTTACTTCTTCTCTACTAGTTTTTTATTTTTCCAATCTAATACAAATGATTTATTAAATGTTTTTTGATCTACATCTTTTATATTATTTCCAACCCAGTTACCAGTTCCGAATGTAAAGCCAGGGCGAAGTGTATAATCGTCAGCATGCTTTGTATAAGCAACTTGGATAGAAGACTGTTCTGTATCTTTTTCTGAAATGACAACAGCAATCATGCCTGGAGAGAAACCGCTATTTGTGAGAGCTGGAAGGTCATTCATTGGGACTAGATTGCCTCGTGCATCTGTTTCATGAGGATACGTACGAGAATACATAAATAATTGGTTTCCATATAAAGCATGGTAAGAATCGCGAGTGTAAATGCCCCAGTTTTGATTATTATATCCATTAAAGAATACGTTCCATTTTACATGTTTATTTGTTTGATCAATTAAGTTTGTTTTATAGCTTGTTTGTTTATAACTGACGGAATCAGACCAAGTTACTTGACCTGTTGCTCCAGATTCGCCACTAGGGCCGCTTGGTGTTACAGAGGCTTTGATAGAGCCGCCAAGTTGATAAGAAACGCTTGATGTGACAGTCGTTTCTTCCACTGCATTTGTCGGTGCTACATGAAAGAATCGCGACGTATTATCTTGTAAATTCATTGCAATATCATATTGTGATGGATAGCGCAATGTGACACTTGCCCCTGGAATTGGATATCCATCAACAGGTGCGTCACTAAGAGTTGGGTTTGCTTTCATAAAGCTACCTGTTGTATTAATAACCGCAATTTGCTTATCAGCACTTGGATCATCAATGAAAGTTACTTTTAATGACATTGTCATATTATCTGCTTGTTCATTATTAAATGTATTGTAGCTTGTATGTGTTTTTGCATTTTGACCGATATCTGTTACAACTTGAGAAGTTGTTTGTGCAGCGACAACCGGTGTGTGCATTGCTAGGGCACTACTTGCCAACACAGCAGATAATGCGAGACATTTTACATATGTTTTAGAACGTTTCATAGAATCACTTCCTATTTTGTCGATATATGTCGTATTTCACATATATCGTAGCATGAAAGTGGAAATGACAGGAGAGAATATGCGAAATTGCATATTGGAAATAAACGAAGGAAATGAAAGAGGAGATGTACACTCTTTCATTTCTATTAATCCTCTTTTAAAATAGAGACATTCCATTTCAAATATTTGACTAAAAGCGAGTATAAATGTTTTAGTGCTTGATAAGATACACCAGCGATGCCTAAGCCAATAAAAAAACCTATCAACACACTATAAACATCTGAAAAATGGATTTGATGAAATCCTTTTGTAAATCCAACTATTACTAGTAGTAGAGGTGATAGTAATAGTAAAGGAGTAGCAACGATGAGTGCAAGAAGAATTGGCGATAGCAAGAGTAATAAGAAGAAAGCTATCATGATACATATAAAGTTTGCCAAACCTAAGCTCATAACAGACAGGATTGCTATTATCATATTTTTGAGGCTGCGTTTTTGATTCGCGTTGTTTATAGCGTATGTAACATTCATTTCTTTCGCGATCGTTTTAGGGTTTCCAAGTTTTTTACAAATCTCTTCTTCAGATTTCCCATCCTGCTTACCGCTAATAAAATGAGTTTCATATTCTAATAGAATATCGTTTTTTTCTGAATTTGGTATGTTTCCTAGGGAAGAGCTAAGTTTGTTTAAAAATTCCTTTTTGTTCACTACAATCACTTTCCTTTATGAAATGATGCATCACAGTTAAGAATTCAATCTGTTTCTTTATGAGAATTTTGAAAATAAGTGGAGAGAACCTTTCGTTGCGAAAGCGATTCGTCCCCCTCTATTTTTTTAAAATGACATGTTTTTTGGAATGATTTATCTAATTATTTCTAAATATACCATCAACTACCATATATTTCGAGGTACTGTATTATTAGTAGTACTATAAATTGATGAGTACTATATGTATGGATTTTGTATCATCATTTAGACATAAGAACAAATGTATGAACCTAAAACTTCTTCGTAGTGACAATATAACAAGTCGGTTTTCCATCTTGTTTCTTTACTAGATAAATCCTGGAATTGTTTTGTGAAATAAAGTAAAAAAACGTCAAGAAAAAAATGGAGCTTTTCTTTATCATAATACATAGAAGGCGGGTGAACAGAAATAGGAAGAAAAAGGGCGAATCAATGATGATTCGCTCTTTTTATACAGAATACGTAACGACAATTTCGGTTAAGACGTTCTCTTTTGATTCGGAAATGGAAATATGATAGTAATAGCTGTTCCTTTCCCAAGTTCACTTTCAATTGAAATCGTACCGTTATGAGCGAGGACAAGTTGCTTTGTAATAGCGAGACCAAGTCCTGTTCCTGCATTATTTTCTTCTGTATTTGTTCCGCGGTAATACCGTTCAAATAATAGTTCTTTTGTTTTTTCATCCATTCCCTTTCCGTTATCTGTAATAGAAAGAGTGAAAGAATCCTTGTTTTTTGCTAGTTTGACGAGGATTTTGGTCGTTTCATTGTTATGTTTTACGGCATTTGCTAATAAATTTTCAATAATGCGCTGGAACCACTTTTCCTCAATCGAATAATAGATTTTATGGGAACTTGGAACAAATTCAATATTTTGATTTTGAAGCGTAGGGTTATTAATAAATTGCAATAAAATCTTTTGAACAAATTGATTAATTTCAACATGTGAATGTTGAGAAGGAAGCACATTGTTTTTTTATTGGTATGTTAAGCTTAAATCATCGATTAATGTAGTCATATATTGTGATTTTTCTTTTATGACATGACCGAACTCTTGAATATCTTGATCAGTCCATTGATATTGGTTAGATTCTAATAAAAGAGAGTAACCGTAAATCGAACTAAGGGGTGTTTTTAAATCATGAGTGAGTCCGGTAATCCATTCTTCGCGTGTTTGTTGAAGTACTTGTCGCATCGCTTCGTTTTTTTTGAGTGTAATTGAAAGATGTTCTAACGCCTTTGTTACATCTTTAAATAAACGGAATGACCATTTTTCTTTACCAGAGCGCCGAAAGCGAATCGGTTTTCCTTTTTTACTAACAGGTTCTTCATATATTCCGCCGGCTATATTTTTGAGCCAACGCATTGTATGTAACAGCGGTTTTCCAAATTTTCTACCGTACCAAATAGAAATAATGACTAAATAGACAAATGTGACAAGAAAAACAACACCGAAAAAGGTAAGGAATTTTTTCGCGATTACATCCTCATCTATTTCAGATGGATTATAATGAGCATTTTTAGTTGTGATTGTAAATAAAGTTTTGTCTTCCGGATTATAAAGAGTTGAAATGTTTTCTTGATGATTCCAAGGCTCTTTTTCAGAAAGTACGGCTTGAATGGCAGAAAGGGGCTTGCCTCGGTTTTCCGGATAAGAAAAAATTTCTTCCCCATCTGCATTAAAAATTTGTAATACAGCATTTGCAGCAGAAAGTTGTTCTTTTTCAGAGTCAGTTAAAGAAAAATTTGCTGTGAATGGTGCATTGTGCTCTTTTTGTAATTTCTGCAACAATTTATTGCTTTGAAGTTGCTCACCATAAATTACAATTGCTTTCTTTTTTCCTAATTCAATATCCCAATAAGTGAATTTATACGGGCTATGTATTTGCTGCCTTAAATATGCGACTAATGATGTTTTTGTGTAGGAATCAGGAACCTCTTTAGGTGTATTATAGTGATATAGTACCTTTCCGTTTTCATCCACAATTTGAAGCCAATCCTCTTTTTTTTGAATCGTTTCTTTTACTTTAGCATTCAATGTAATATGACTGTTTTCGAAAGAAACGTAACTGGAAATTGTTGAATTATCAAATTCTGATACATTTGTTTCGGATAAGGACGAGTTAATCAAAATAGCGAAATATCCGAAGGCAATTACGACAGCAATTAGTAAAGTGAATAAGACAAAAATATGTTGTAGAATAAATTGGATAATTAATCTTTTACTTAAATTCATCGCGATTACCTTCCTGGAATGAATTTATAGCCAAGTCCGCGAACTGTTTTTATATACTGTGGGTTGCTTGGGTTGAATTCGATTTTTTCTCGCAGCTTGCGAATATGGACCATCACGGTATTATCATCTCCGTTATAGGCTGGAGCGCCCCAAACTTTTTCGTATATTTCTTCTTTAGAGAAGACGTAATTCGGATGTTCACAAAAGAAGAGTAAGAGCTGAAATAGCTGAGCGGAGCATTCTACAATATTGCCATCTACTTTTAATTCAGCAGCATGTTTATCGATTTGAAATCTTCCAAATGAATAGATATCGGAAGTTTGTATTGTTTTTGGAGTGTATTTCAAATGTCTGCGCAGCTGTGCTTTCATCCGAGCAACAACTTCAAGCGGATTGAATGGTTTTGTAATATAATCATCTGCTCCATATAAAAATCCAGAGACTTTATCGAGATCAGATGTTTTTGCTGTTAGAAAAAAGATGGGACAATCTGTCTTTTGACGGATAATAGGACAAATATCAAAGCCGGATTGTCCAGGGAGCATTACATCGAGAATCATTAAATCATATGAATGATCTTCAACGAGCAACAAAGCTTCCTCAGCAGAAGTTGCGGTTGTAATATGAGAAAACCCTTCTTTTTGTAGAATTGTAGTTAATAGTTGTAAGATTGCTGATTCATCATCAACAAGTAAAATATTTGCGTTGTACAAAGTAAAATCCCTCCTAGTTTTCACAAAATATCATAACATTTTCTTGAAAGTTATGGGATTTTTAAGGAAATTTTAAGGTTTTCTTAGTTAAGAAATAAGATTTAGATGATATGATAAAAGTAAACATAGGGGAGGAGATGAGTATGAATCCGTTTTATTCGATGCGAGCAAGATATTTTTTGATTGTATTTACACCACTGATTTGGCTGGAGCGCAGCAGTAAGCAATTGCTCGAACATACACTTCATATACAAAATTCTTCTATTATAAATCTACTCATATTTTATATACTCCCAGTGATTTGGCTCTTGTATGAATATAGAAGAAAAGATATTCCATTAAGAGCATTTATTAATAGGCAAGAGACATTTCATGTACTGCAAGTTGTATGGATTACCATTATGCTTTGCCTCTTTAGCTATGGATATTTGATTTTGTATATGTATAGTTTCACGTGGATTACGCCGGATTTTATCATGAATGCTTTACATCAACCAATTATAGAAGAGACCAGCGGATATGTATATCAATTTATAATAGTTGTATTTATTGCACCTATTATAGGTGAATTTGTATTTAGAGGATTTCTTTTTCAGCGTTTTGCAGCAAAATGGGGAACGGGAAAAGGTATGATTGCAGTTGCCCTTTTGTTTGGTTGCATGCATATTGATTTTCTTGGTGCTGCCGTATTTAGCATCGTTCTATCTATTGTATATATTCGCTCGAAAAGCCTACTCATGCCGATTAGTATTCATATGCTAAACAATGCAATTGTACTGATTGCCTCCAAATTTATAAGTAAAGAAGAAGCAATTAGTTTTGCCGACTTTTCCAACTATACAAGTTTTTTTACAGGACTTATGATCTTTATCTTTGGGTTAAATTTTGTTTTATTCTTTTTGTTTATGAACCGTCGTTATATGAATGAAGAACTACCAATTGTAACTTTAAATAAGATGTAAAGGCTCTAGAGCTTTCTGTTTAGGAGAGTTATATGGATGAAAAAGTTCGCAGGGAATATTCTGAAAGAAACAACAAATTCGACATCTATAACAGACATATGTAGTAGAGAAGTTTGTCAGTTAATTAGCCCGGTTATGGATCCGATTGTGTTCCCAGAGTTTTATTTGTTTTCAAGTACGAATCATAAAGAAAGCGCTATATTTCTGCTTATTCTTGTAGGAAGCATAATTGGAGTTGGGCTTGTTTTAGAAGAAATTGTAAAACGAATTTTGCTAAATTATAATAGTAACAATCGAGTAATCTTCAAAAAAATGTTTGAATATGTAGTGACCGCTTGTATATTCTTTTACTTTTTTAAAGCAGTGATTTATTTTGTCATGATGAAACGCGGATAGCGCGATTATGAAGGGAAGATCCCGTATAGAAAGGAATGGATATGTTTATATGAATGAAACAATACAATCAAATAAATTTTTCTATTTAATGATGATAAGTTTGATTGTAATTACGACTATAAATGTGAGCTTTCGTTGGAATGAACCGTACTTTTTTGTTTATTTGGCACTTCATCTATTAGGATTATTATGTATTTGCGGTGGAATGGTAGCGGAAAAAAAGAGTGCAGATTGTGTCAACTATATGTGCATAACGGGTCTTATTCTGTTGTTAACTGTGCAAGGAATTATGAAATATAGTTCTATGAACCTTCATAATTTTAGTTTATTGGTAGATATGATTCCGTAGCGGGAAGAGCCTATGGCAAAAGGATAACTTTTGGCGTAGGCTCTTTGTTTCTATTTGTGTCGAATCGCTGATATAGAGAAGGGATTGAAAATTACATGACAATTCCTTAGATTAGCTTGTTCTATTTTGAGAGAAGCGAACTTACAATAATAATAGACAGGCAGCATAGAGGAGGGAGTACAGTGAGAAAAGTTATTGGATGGTCGCTTTTTTTGTACGTTGGTTTTGCCTTATTTATATACTGGTATTTATTTGGTTGGAACCATGAAATGATTCCAGACATGTATAAAGGCACGAGTGCTGATCCAGCAACCTTTATGAGTGCGAAAGAACTTACATTAAGCCAAGATTTTTCGAGAGTTAAAAATTTGCTGTTTTTTTTATCTGTGCCTCTTGAATGGATGATTTTATTGCTTGTTCTCGTTTTAGGGGTATCAAATAAATTTGAGAAATGGTCAAAAGAAACATCGAAGGTAAAAGTCATACAAATTGCGATTTATTTATTTTATTTATCATTACTTACAACGGCACTTTCATTACCACTGCAATGGTTCGGGCATCAAGTATCTATTGATTATGGTATTTCAACACAAACAACAGCGAGCTGGATACGAGATCACGTTCTTGATTTTTGGATCAACTATGTAATAATGTTTCTGATCGTTTCCGTTTTATTATGGCTGATGAATAAATTCCCGAAGCGTTGGTGGTTAGCAGGCTGGGCATTATCTGTACCATTTACCATCTTTTTAACATTTGTACAGCCTGTTTTAATTGATCCGCTTTATCATGAGTTTTCAACTTTAAAAAATAAAGAGTTAGAAACGAAAATTTTAACGATTGCAGATCAAGCACATATCCCTGCGGAACATGTATATGAAGTGAATATGTCGGAAAAAACAAATGCATTAAATGCATACGTGACAGGGATCGGAAAGAATTCTCGCATTGTATTATGGGATACAACGCTTCAGCAACTAAAAGATAAAGAGATTTTGTTTATTATGGCGCATGAAATAGGACATTATGTCATGAAACATATATATTGGGGCGTAGCCAGTTATATTGTTTTAACATTTATCGGCATGTACTTGATTAGTCGCATTTTAAATCTTTGTTTACGAAAATGGGGAGATACATTGCGAATTTCAAAGCTTGCATGTTTATCCATTCTCCCTTTATTTTTCTTAATTTCCTCTATATTATCTTTTGCCGCAAGTCCGGCGACAAACTATGTATCTCGCATTGAAGAACGTGCGGCGGATCAATATGCATTACATATGACGAAAGATGGTAAGGCAGGAGTAAAAACATTCCAATATTTATCCAAAACAAGCCTTAGTCAAGTAAACCCACCTGCTTTAGTAAAATTTTTCTTATATACACATCCACCTATTTTTGAAAGAATTCATACATTTGAAGAATATGAGAGGCAGAAAAAATAAAGAAGTAGCGGTTTGCTACTTCTTTATTTTTAGTAAATAATTTTTGGTAAAATTTTTCATTGATTTTTCTGCTGATTTTTTCAATAATAAGCTATAAAATTTTAAAAATCTATATATAGAGGAGTAAAGTTGTATTTATGCGTTTTTTACGAAATTTGAAAGTGAAATATAAGTTATTTTTACTTATTTCATTAGTTGTTCTCGGTTTCATTGTGATGAGCTGCGTAGCAATGAACTCGATGAGACAGATGAAACAGAACACAAAGATTGTTGCAGATGATTATCAATATTCTAATGTCTTGTTGGAAAGTATGCTTCGCACACAAAAGGCATTAGAATATAATTTGCTAACATTAATGACGATTTCACAAAGTGAAGAGAGGAAAGAGATTGCCAAAGATATTGAAGATGACCTGAAGAAATATGATTCTTTATTGAAAGAATATGATGATGGCTTTAATTTAAGTAAGCAAGAAGATGAACTGTTTCAAAAGATGAAAAAGGTTGTACCAGATTACAGGAATACATATGAAAGTTTGTTTGAAAAAGAAAAGTTGATACATGATTCACAACATATAAATGAGTTCCGCGAAGAACTCAAACCAAAAGGTGCTGAGTTGGCTCGTTATACAGGGGATTTAGAAAAATATGTTGCAGATTTAGTAGATAAAGTATTCGATGATTCTCAAAATATGGTGGAACAATCTATTACAAGTTTTATCATAACTGTAACTGTTAGTACAATTTTGATCTGTATATTAAGTTATATTATTAGTAGGTTAATCGTCACGCCTTTACAAACTGTAAGTATTATGATGGGAAGAGTAAAAGAAGGCGATTTAACGGTATATGGAGATTATAAAGCGAAAGATGAATTAGGTATATTAGTTAGTGATTTTAATAGTATGATTGAAGGGTTAAGAGAGAATATGAGAGAAGTTGAAAAGAACATTCAACTATTATCGCAGCACTCTCATGCGGTCGTTTCCGCATCAGAAACGTCGCACCAGGCCGCTAAACAAATTATAGTAGATATTGAAGAAGTGGCAAGTGGTGCGGATAGTCAAAAGAAAGCGACGGAACAAACTGCGTGTGCAATGGAAGAATTGACACAAGAGATACAAGGAATCGTGGATATATCTTCATCTGTAAATGAGTTATCTTCTCAATCTGCATTAGAAGCGGATAGAGGAAATCAATTTATGAAGCAGATGATTCGACAAATGGATACCATATATGGTTCTGTCCAGCAAGGTGTGAAACAAGTAGGGAATATGAAAGTCCAATCAGGAGAAATTGTGAAAATTATTGATGTGATACAAGAAATTGCCTCACAGATTAATTTATTAGCATTAAATGCGGCGATCGAGGCTGCACGTGCTGGAGAAAGTGGTAGAGGTTTTGCGGTTGTTGCTGATGAAGTTAGACAGTTAGCGGAGCAGTCTAGTGAATCGGCAAAACAAATTGAACAACTTGTTGGCCAAGTCATGGAAGTAACGAACCATACAGTTGAGATAATGGGGAAAGTAGAAGAGGATGTTCAGCAAGGTACAGAAGTAGCGATGCGTACAGAAGAAGTATTTGGAAAGATTGCAGAAAAGGTTCAACAAGCATCGCTTCAAATTGAAAGTGCTTCTAGATCTACGGATGAAATGGCTGCAAGTAGTGAAGAAATTTCTGCTTCAGCAGAAGAAATGGCTCACATTGCCCAAAGATCATCTGACTGTACCGATATGGTAAAACAATCTATCTTAAAGCAGGAAGAATCAGTCCAAACCATTTCTACTGCAATTGAGCAACTCCATATTATCGCAGGGGGATTGGAGAAAATTGTTTCTCAATTTACCTTACAAAAATAGGGGAAACACTCGTCAGTAGAGGGATCATATGAAGAGAGAAAAAGACATGTTAAGTATGTGAAGCTTAATATGTCTTTTATTCTATATTTTTACAAATAATAATGTATGAAGTATAATTTGATTTAATTTTAAAAATATTTACATTTATTTCTTCGGAAGAAGGAATGCTTAAGGGGGATCTATCTTTTGGTTTCAAAGTATAAAGTAAAAATACAATCATCGATGCCAGCGCTAAAAATGATATTATCCATGTCTATTTTTGGATCAATTGGATTTTTTTCCGTTCAAACGAACTTACCATCTTTTGAATTAGTATTTATACGTTGTATTTGTGCGACAGTGTTTTTAACTTTGTGTTGGATTGTCACCGGTCAGTATAAGGAGGAGAAATGGAATCGGAAAGAAGTGATGCAAATATTAGCATGTGGTATATTTCTCGTTTTTAACTGGGTGTTCTTATTTAAAGCGTTTGAGGTTATGTCGATTACAATCGCTATCTCTGTGTATCATCTTGCTCCTATCATTGTATTAATAATTGGGAGCCTCGTATTTAAGGAGAAATTAACAATATTCGCGATTATTTCCATTGTTATGTGTTTTATTGGAACTGTATTCGTTGCGGGAGTAGATGGGAGTATTTCTATGAGAAAACTCATGTCATCCGGAATGGTCTGGGCTCTTCTAGCAGCTTTATTTTACGCATTTACGACTCTTTTAGGAAAGGGAATTTCACAGACGAGTGCATACACAATGACATTTCTGCAAACCTTTTTAGGAATCTTTCTTTTGTTACCATTTGTTGATTTTCATGCATTTCAAGGACTGACAGAAAAGAATTGGTTGTATATAGCAGCAACGGGCCTTATACATACAGGATTTGTATATTATCTGTTTTTTGATAGTTTAAGAGATTTGCCAACAAGACTCATTTCTGTATTAGTATTTTTAGATCCAGGTGTGGCGATTTTATTAGATACGGTATTTACAGGCTTTAGACCAACAATGCTACAAGTAATCGGGATTATTTTCATTTTTGCTGGAATGGCATTTACGTTTCGAAAATCAGAAGTAGAAACAGCGCTTGAGGAAGAGCATGCGTATTCAAAGTGATAAAAAGTTAGAAATAGAAAGAAGTCTGTCTAAAAAGGATAATTTTCGGATGAGTTTTTTTATTTTTTGTAGAGATAAGGTGTGGGATTTGGCGTTTGGTCGATATCGTATAATTTTGCGTTTTTTGTCTATATCATGAACTTTTCATAGGAGAAGGATAGAGGTGAAATGGTATAGAATATATATTATATAACATCCTTGTAAGAGGTTTCATTAGTCCTTTTTAAAAAGAAGGAGGTATAAAAATAGAAGAAAAAAGGCGAGGATAACGGTTCTTCAAAACAATTTGCACCCGATTTACATTTTTAATATGAATTGCCCCTCTTATAATTGTGAAATCCATAATAATAGATATTAAAGCGTATTTGATTTGTTTATATGATTTGTCAATGAAGCATATGTAGTTATGAATAATCGAATACAATCTATTCTTTTCTTATTGTGTATCAATAGGGAGGAAGGAGAGAGGAAAATGAAGAAAAAAGTATGCCGTGTGATGACTACAGCAGCTATTGTTGGTGGGTTATTGATAAGTGCCGGTACGGCTCCAATTAGAGCGGAAGAGTACCCTGAGATGATTGTGTTTGCGGATGTTCCAGTAGGGCATTGGGCATATGATGATATTATGGATTTAGTTTATCATAAATTTCTTGAAGGGTATGGAAATGGTAAATTTGGTGTAGAAGATTATGTAACACGTGAACAAGTGGCAGCAGTTATATATCGTACACTTCAACTTGAGCACAAAGGACCGTTAAAGAACCCCTATAATGATATTTCTGAACGATCTACAATGTTTCCAAAAGAAATCTTAGCATTGACAGAGCGCGGTATTTTTAAGGGAAATGAAAACGGAAACTTTAGACCGATAGCACCGTTAACACGTGCGGAAATGGCACAGATTCTTACAAGAACATTCGAATTTGAAGTAAAGCGCCAACATACGTTTTATGATGTGCCCGATAATCATTGGGCAAAAGAGGCAATAAGTGCTTTACAATCAAATAAAGTTGTAATTGGAGCTGGAAATGGAAAATTCGAACCAAGCGCATTTGTAACACGTGAGCAATATGCGAAGTTTTTAAATCAAGCTATTATTCATTATCATATAAAAGATGAAGTAGATGCATAAAGAGCTCTTGCATGATTATGAAAAAGTGCAATGATTTTTTATTGTACTTTTTGTTGTATTCATAATATACAATGTAATAAATGGAATTATGGATATTGAAAATGCTAGAAAGAAATATAGCAATGCCCCCTATATATAAAAGTATTTGTGCTGAAAATCATGATATTATATGAGGTTGATTATCAAGTTGATAAATAAAAAATTACATGTAATATAGTTCACAGATTTGTCACGAAGGTGGCAAATTTGTGTCTTGTCTCCTCTGTATCAATTATTTATATTAAAACAAAGTACATATACATAGAGGAGAGAATGTAGTGAATAAGAAATTTTTGAAAGTAGTCGCATCATTAACGATTATGGGGGGAGCTTTATTTAGCACAGAGAGTTTGAATGTAAAAGCTGAAAGTAAGCCGGTTGTATTTCATGATGTACCACAAGATCATTGGGCTTTTGAGGCAATCTCTGATTTAGGAAACGCGGGAATTATTGCGGGATATGGTCATGGTATTTTTGGACTAGGGGATGATGTAACACGTGAACAAGTCGCGGCATTAATTTATCGTAGTATGGAAGGAATTGAAGAGAAAGAGGAATATGAAAATCCATACGGTGATCTTGATGAGCATGGATCAACATTATTTTTGGAAGAAATTTTAGCTTTAACGGAGATGGGCATTTTCCAAGGGGATGAGCAAGGGAATTTTAGACCGAAAGATACGCTAACACGTGCAGAAATGGCCCAAGTTATTGCGACTGCTTTTGATTTAGAGGTGAAAGCTCCGCATAGTTTCAACGATGTTCCAGCAAATTCATGGGCAAAAGATGCAATTAGTGCTGTACAATCCAATCAGATTGCAGCAGGAATTGGACAAGGGAAATTTGCTCCGGAGATGAAGGTAACGCGTGAGCAATATGCACAATTTTTATATAATGCACTTACTAATGAACACGCTGAATAATAAATAAGGAATTGAAAGAAAAGAACCTGTGCCAAAAGGGTGTATAAAAAACCTTTTGATGCAGGTTTTTTCTTTTTATTATCTTGAGTGAATGGAAAATTCCATCATAAAAAAGATTGATTTTTCAAAAAACACCTTCCTTTTCCGGAATTTTGTTATATAATATAAAGAGTAAATATAAATCTGTTATAAGACAGTTTAAAAAAGGAGATGCTAATATGTCAACGCAAACTTCACGAGTGACACTCGCTGGAGAATTATTACCATCGTACAACGAAATTTTGACACCAGAAGCGCTTACTTTTTTGAAAGAGTTGCATGAGAATTTCAATGAACGTCGTATTCAGTTATTGAAGAAACGAGAAGAAAAACAGAAAAGAATTGATGCGGGAGAGTTTCCGAATTTTTTACCAGAAACAGCACATATACGTGCGGGCAATTGGACAATTGCGCCGCTTCCGCGTGATTTAGAAGATCGACGCGTAGAGATTACGGGACCCGTAGATCGAAAGATGATTATTAATGCTTTAAACTCTGGGGCACATCTTTTTATGGCAGATTTTGAAGACTCGAGTTCACCAACATGGAAAAACATAATAGAAGGTCAAATAAACTTAAGAGATGCTGCGAAAGGAACGATTTCATATAAGAGCCCAAGTGGGAAAGAATACCGTCTTGGCGATCAAACAGCTGTACTTATTGTACGTCCGCGCGGTTGGCATTTAGAAGAAAAGCATATGCAAGTTGACGGGAAACGTATGTCAGGAAGTCTTGTAGACTTTGGACTGTACTTTTTCCATAATGCGAAAACTTTAATTGAAAAAGGAAGCGGTCCATATTTTTACTTGCCAAAGATGGAGAGCTATTTAGAGGCTCGTTTATGGAATGATGTATTTGTATTTGCACAGAAGTATGTCGGTATTCCAAATGGCACAATTAAAGCGACGGTACTGCTTGAGACGATCCATGCTGCATTTGAAATGGATGAAATTTTATATGAATTACGTGATCACTCCGCTGGATTAAATTGTGGACGATGGGATTATATCTTTAGCTTTTTAAAATGTTTCCGCAATCATAAAGCATTTTTGCTTCCAGACAGAGCACAAGTTACGATGACAGTACCGTTTATGCGCGCGTATTCTTTGAAAGTCATTCAAACGTGTCACCGCCGAAATGCACCAGCGATGGGGGGGATGGCAGCGCAAATTCCAATTAAAAATAATCCAGAGGCGAATGAAATCGCCTTTGAAAAAGTGCGGGTCGATAAAGAGCGCGAAGCTTTAGATGGGCATGATGGAACTTGGGTTGCTCATCCAGGACTCGTACCAGTTGCGATGGAAGTATTTAATCACATTATGAAAACACCAAATCAAATATTTAGAAAACGGGAGGAACTGCATGTAACAGAAAAAGATTTATTAGAAGTACCTATGGGAACGATTACAGAAGAAGGGCTGCGCATGAATATCAGTGTTGGCATTCAATATATTGCGTCATGGCTAAGTGGACGCGGGGCAGCACCTATTTATAACTTAATGGAAGATGCGGCAACAGCGGAAATATCAAGAGCGCAAGTTTGGCAGTGGATTCG
Organism: Bacillus cereus group sp. BfR-BA-01522; assembly: GCF_022662635.1. Taxonomy (NCBI): domain Bacteria; kingdom Bacillati; phylum Bacillota; class Bacilli; order Caryophanales; family Bacillaceae; genus Bacillus; species Bacillus cereus group sp. BfR-BA-01522. Next base: position 114,664 of record NZ_JAKUDY010000006.1, read on the forward strand.
TCATGAGGAGGGGAAACTGAATGACGGTCGTAAAGTTACGTTTGCTTTAGTAGAACAATTGAAGGCGGAAGAACTAGCGAAAATAGAGAAGGAGATTGGAAAAGAATCATTTGAGAAAGGTAGATTTGTAGAAGCGACAAAGTTATTTACTGATTTAGTGCGTAAGGATGAGTTTGAACCATTTTTAACATTACCTGGTTATGAAATTTTATAAAAGAAAAGGGGATGGAAGAAATGAAAAATGAAAGAGTTCAGCAATTGCAAGAGGATTGGGAATTAAATGCACGCTGGAAGGGGATTACGCGTCCTTATTCTGCTGAAGATGTAATTCGTCTTCGCGGGTCAATTGATATTGAACATACATTGGCGCGCCGTGGTGCGGAGAAACTTTGGAACATGCTTCATACAGAAGACTACATTCATGCGCTGGGAGCGTTAACAGGTAACCAAGCGATGCAACAAGTAAAAGCGGGCTTAAAAGCAATTTACTTAAGTGGTTGGCAAGTAGCAGCGGATGCGAATTTATCTGGTCATATGTATCCGGATCAAAGTTTGTATCCGGTAAATAGTGTACCAGCTGTTGTAAAACGGATGAATCAAACGCTTCAGCGCGCAGATCAAATTCAGCATATGGAAGGAAACGGAGGTATCGACTACTTCGTGCCGATTATTGCTGATGCTGAGGCCGGATTTGGCGGACAATTAAATGTATTTGAATTAATGAAAAGTATGATTGAAGCAGGAGCAGCAGGTGTTCACTTCGAAGATCAATTATCTTCGGAAAAGAAATGCGGACATTTAGGCGGAAAGGTGTTATTACCAACACAAACAGCAGTGCGCAATTTAATTTCAGCACGGCTAGCGGCAGATGTAATGGGCGTATCGACAATCATTGTTGCAAGAACGGATGCGGATGCAGCAGATTTAATTACAAGCGATATCGATCCAGTCGATCGAAAGTTTATTACAGGAGAAAGAACGCCAGAAGGTTTTTACCGTACAAAAGCGGGGCTCGATCAAGCAATTGCGCGCGGCTTAGCATATGCACCATATGCAGACCTTGTTTGGTGTGAAACATCTGAGCCAAATGTAGAAGATGCAAAGCGCTTTGCTGAAGCGATTCATGAGAAGTATCCAGGGAAATTACTAGCTTATAACTGTTCGCCATCCTTTAACTGGAAACAAAAATTAGGTGAAAAAACAATTGCAAACTTTCAAAAAGAAATTGCATCATACGGTTATAAATTCCAATTCGTAACGCTTGCTGGATTCCATTCCTTAAACTATAGCATGTTTGAATTAGCACGCGGTTATAAGGAGCGTGGCATGGCAGCATATTCTGAATTGCAACAAGCAGAATTTGCTGCTGAACAATACGGCTACTCCGCAACGCGTCATCAGCGCGAAGTAGGAACGGGTTACTTTGATGAAGTCGCGCAAGTTATTACAGGTGGTACATCTTCGACAACAGCGCTGAAAGGTTCTACGGAAGAGGCGCAGTTTACAAAATAAGTGAGGGGACAGGTGTCGATACTAGGCGCCTGTTTTCTATTGAAAAAATTCTTTTTGTATATCTGTTTCGTTTTTTAGGGTGATAGCTCTATTTTATAGAGAGTATAAAAATTGGAAGATTTATTTTTTAAAAAAAGTATACATCTTATCTTTATTATGTTATACTAATCTCAGTTGAATAATTAAATTAAGCAATCCATATATTATCAAGTGCTGAAAACGAACGAGAAAAAGTATGTGAGAACTGTTTTATGTTTCGTATTTGATAATGTGTGGATTCTTTTTTTACATGAAAAACTAAAAAATGTATTTTCTTAGGAGGAAATAAGAATGACAGTAACAGGACAAGTAAAATGGTTTAATAATGAAAAAGGATTTGGTTTCATCGAAGTTCCAGGTGGAAGCGATGTCTTTGTACATTTCTCTGCAATCACAACTGAAGGCTTCAAATCTTTAGAAGAAGGCGAAAAAGTTAGCTTCGAAATCGAAAATGGTAACCGTGGACCTCAAGCTAAAAACGTTGTAAAACTATAATTTTATTGTGTGTGATAAAAAAGATGGCTTTGGCCATCTTTTTTGTTATACATTTTTGAGGAAATACATATGGTGTAATAACCCTTCTTTGCTTCTTTACCTTACTCTATATGGGCATTTGGACTTTTGAAGCAGTCTTGTTCATGAGACTAACGAATATGTTATAAATATTTCAAACATGGAAAATCTACTTTTAGTTGAAATAATATCTCTATTTGGAACGAACTATATACATTTTTGACGTTGGGTATTTTTTATGGAAAGAAATAATGTCATTTTTAAGTTTTATAAAAGAATGTAAAAAAATTGAAAATTTTAATTATTTTACAAAAGGTGTGATACAATTATTTGTGCAGCTGCTAATATAAATGAATTTTATAGAAGGAGTGAACACACCATGGATGGTAGAGCTGAGCGCTATGTTGAAAATTACGTAATAAATAAAAAAACTATGGCTTTACTGCCTGTTATTTTAGGGGAAAAAAATGTAATAACGAGAGTAATTGAAGTGGAAGACTCTTTTTTTATGTTCCAAAAGCCGCTTGATATTGTAGAACGAAGCTGTCGTAAGCATGGATCGAGTTTTTTAGGGAGGAAAGAAGGAACCAAAGAGTTAACACGTATTACTCATAAAGCACCTATCGCAATTAGTCCCACCGATCAACTTTATTTCTTTCCCACGTATTCCTATTCAAGAAAAGAATGTGCATGGCTCTCTCATTTTCATATTGCAAGCAATAAAGAGTTAGCAGACGGCAATCTTATTATTCGGTTCATTAATGTGTTTGCAGTGAAATTAGAGATGTCAAAGAGTAGTTTTGAGAATCAACAAAACCGTACAGCAAAGCTGAGAACAGAATATGAAGATCGAAAAGATAAACAAGGAAACTTGCAGTTTAAGCCAGTTGCAAAAGAAGCGATATCAACGTTAAGACCAGCGTATGAAAAAGTCTACCTTGTAAAGGAAGAAGATATAGAAGGAGAATGATTAATAAATCAGGTAAAATGCTCATATAATAAAAATGAAAAGAAACCAGATATGATGAAGTAACTGGTTTCTTTTTTGTTACATGGAAACATGAAAGGTGTAAAATCCTGTCAAATCATGATAGATAATCATACGATAATCAGGAAGGGTTTTTACATCATCGTATGGAACTTTAATACATACATCTCCATCTGTTATATCTACCATTTCCTCTTTATACGAAGCAATGATAAAGTAGGGATAGTGAAAATAATAAAGGGGTAAATTGTAGAATGGATTTTCAAACAATCAAAGAATATTTTTCAACAGAAAATATGGACCAACTTGTCGAGAGTTACCGGGCGTTTGGTCTGCTCCTTGGCATTGGCTTGCCAATGGCAGAAGCGCTTATTCCCGTACTTCCACTGATCGTATTTGTTATGGCAAATGCGGTTGCTTTTGGTCTATGGCTTGGATGTTTCTATTCTTGGATCGGTTCGGTGCTGGGGGCGTTTCTTGTTTTTCTTGTTATTCGTAAGTTTGGGCGAAGTCGCTTTTTTTCTTTTATAAATAAACATCCGAAAGTACGGAGTGCGATGGGATGGATTGAACGAAAAGGATTTGCACCTATTTTTGTATTGTACTGTTTTCCTTTTACGCCATCTGCATTGATTAATGTAGTCGCGGGATTATCGCGCATTAGTGTAAGGCAGTTTGGATTAGCTCTAACACTTGGAAAGCTTGTTATGATTTTTATGTTAAGCTATATCGGTCATGATTTAACTTCTTTTATCCATAATCCTGTAAAAACAATTATTGTGATAGGAGTTGTTTTTATTCTTTGGTATGTTGGTAAGAAAATTGAAGTGAAATTAGAACTGCATTGAGGAGAGAAGTCCGCGCTGTACATACAGCTTCATTGTAGAAAAGGGTGAGGGGAGAGGCTGATGAAGCAAACTTTGAAAAAAGAAAGCGTAGAGTGGATGAGAACGATCCTTATCGGGATACTACTAGCTCTTTTTTTTCGAACGTTTTTCTTCTCGACTTATGTTGTAGAGGGAAAGTCGATGATGCCAACACTTCAAGATGGTAATATGCTTGTTGTGAACAAAGTGAGCTATCAAGTTGGAGAGTTACATCGATTTGATGTTGTTGTATTCCATGCGAATAAAAAAGAGGACTATGTAAAACGAATCATTGGTTTACCTGGAGATTATATTGAATATAAGCAGGATAAATTATATATTAATGGTCAATTTGTTGATGAACCGTATTTAGAAACATATAAGGAACAAGTGAAAGGACGCCAGTTGACAGGAGATTTTAAGTTGGAAGAGTTAACGAAAAAAAAGGTTGTGCCAAAAGGATATATTTTTGTACTTGGCGATAACCGTCTTGGTAGCTGGGACAGCAGACATTTTGGTTTTATAAAAGCAGATGCGGTTGTTGGAAAAGTCGATTTACGTTATTGGCCGATTAACGAAATGCAAATGAACTTTTCAAAAGGTGAGTAGAATGATTTATAATATAGAAAAGAGGAAAAAAGGCAAGCAGTCTCTGTTTGTCTTTTTTCGTGTCCTATAATACAATGATGACAGCAAACTAACGTTCGTTATATAGGTGAAAGGTGGGGTTATATGTCACTTCGATTTGTGATTGGAAGAGCTGGAAGTGGGAAAAGTACACTTTGTTTACGAGAAGTGCAAGAAGAGTTAAAAGAGCGCCCAAGAGGGAAAACAATCTTGTATCTTGTTCCTGAACAAATGACATTTCAGACGCAGCAGGCGTTAATAGGAAGTGAAGAGGTAAGAGCTTCTATTCGTGCACAAGTGTTTAGTTTTTCACGATTAGCTTGGAAAGTGTTGCAAGAAGTAGGAGGGGCAAGTCGTCTTCATATTGATGAAGCGGGTGTGCATATGTTACTTCGCAAAATTATTGAATCGCGCAAAGAAGGATTATATGTGTTTCAAAAAGCCGCTGAACAAAATGGCTTCTTTGAACATCTTGGAGGTATGATTGCAGAGTTTAAACGTTACAATATAACGCCATCTCATGTATATGAAATGTGGCAACAGTTAGATGCGCATAGCAGTAGCGCCGAACAAAAGTTGCTGGCAAATAAAATATATGATTTGCAGCTATTATATGATGATTTTGAACGAGCTTTAATTGGAAAGTATTTAGATTCGGAAGATTATTTACAGCTCCTTATTGAGAAACTGCCGTTTTCTGAGTATGTAAAGGATGCAGAAATTTATATTGATGGATTTCATTCGTTCTCCCCGCAAGAGCTTGAAATTATAAGGCAGCTAATGAGATGCGGAGCAAGAATGACGATTACATTAACGGTGGATGAAAAAACGTTCGCCCAGCCAGTCAATGAACTGGATTTGTTTTATGAAACAGTGCTGACGTATGAAAAAGTAAAACAAGTAGCACGTGAAGAGAAAGTGGTAATGGAAAAAACGATTTCGCTCGTAGAACAGCCGCGATTTCATTCTCCAGCATTAGCGCATTTAGAAGCTCACTATGAATCGCGTCCGAACGAAAAGTTTTACGGAGAGACGAGTATTGCCATCCATACAGCTGCGAATTTACGAGCGGAGGTAGAAGGAGTAGCGCGAGAAATTCGTAGACTTGTTGCAGAAGAGAATTATCGATACCGCGATATTGCCGTACTTCTTCGGAACGGAGAAAGCTATTATGATGTGTTAAGAACATTATTTGCAGATTATGATATTCCGCATTTCATTGATGAAAAGCGCTCGATGTCTCACCATCCGTTAGTCGAATGTATTCGTTCTGCTTTAGAAATAATTAGTGGGAATTGGCGTTATGATGCTGTTTTTCGCTGCGTGAAAACAGAACTTTTATATCCGCTGGATGTAAAAAAAGAAGTGATGCGTGAAGAAATGGATGAGTTTGAAAACTACTGTTTGGCGTATGGTGTCCAAGGTAAGAAATGGACCGCCGATGAGCCGTGGACGTATCGTCGTTATCGCTCTCTTGATGAGGGGAACGAGGTGATAACAGATCGTGAACGCCAAATGGAAGAGAAAATGAACCGTCTTCGTGAGATTGTAAGAACGCCAATCATTCGTCTGCAAAAAAGATTGAAACGTGCAAGTACTGTTATGCAAATGTGCGAAGCTGTATATTTATTTTTAGAGGAGCTAGATGTTCCGAAGAAATTAGAACAACTACGTGTACGTGCTGAAGAAAGCGGGGATTTCTTATTTGCGACAGACCATGATCAAGTGTGGGAAGAAGTGATGAATCTTCTTGATACATTTGTTGAGATGCTTGGAGAAGAAAGTATGTCTCTATCGGTGTTTATTGATGTGATGACGACAGGGCTTGAGGCACTTCAATTTGCCAATATCCCGCCATCGTTAGACCAAGTATTAATTGCAAATATCGATCGCTCTAGACTTTCAAATATTCGGGCAACATTTGTGATTGGTGCAAATGAAGGTGTGATGCCAGCTACGCCGACAGATGAAGGGATGCTTTCTGATGAAGAAAGAGATGTTCTTGCAGCAGCGGGCGTGGAATTAGCACCAACGACAAGACAAACGTTATTAGAAGAACAGTTTGTCTTGTATCAAATGGTGACAAGAGCATCTGAGAAACTATATATCTCTTGTCCTCTTGCAGATGAAGAAGGAAAGACATTACTAGCTTCTAGTTTTATGAAGAAAATAAAGAGAATGTTTCCTAATGTGAAAGAGACGTTTGTAACAAACGATGTAAACGACTTATCGCGCGCAGCACAAATTTCATATGTAACGACGCCAGAAGTAACATTGTCATATGTGATGCAACAACTGCAAACGTGGAAGCGATACGGTTTTGAAGGTGATTTAGACTTTTGGTGGGATGTATATAATTTCTACGTTACATCCGATGAATGGAAGCAAAAAAGCAACCGTGTATTATCCAGTTTGTTTTATCGAAATCGTGCGAAGAAATTAAGTACGGCTGTAAGTCGAATTTTATATGGAGATAAAATAAAAGGAAGTGTCTCTCGTATGGAATTATTTAATCGCTGTGCGTACGCTCATTTTGCACAGCACGGTTTATCATTGAGAGAGCGCGATATATTTAAATTAGATGCACCAGATATCGGGGAGCTGTTCCATGCAGCGCTAAAGAAAATTGCGGACAAGCTCTTGCGTGAAAAACGGACTTGGGCTGATTTATCCATAAAAGAATGTGAGCATCTTTCCATATTAGTAATAGAAGAAATTGCTCCATTATTACAAAGGCAAATTTTATTAAGCTCAAATCGACATGCTTATTTGAAACAAAAATTACAGCAAATTATTTTTAGAACATCGCTTGTGCTTAGGGAACATGCTAAGGCGAGTGGATTTGTTCCAGTTGATTTAGAAGTTCCGTTTGGTATGGGAGGCAAAGACTCATTACCACCGATGGAATTTACATTATCAAACGGTGTGAAAATGGAAGTTGTCGGCCGGATTGATCGAGTTGATAAAGCGGAAGATGAGAGCGGTACGTTTCTTCGCATTATTGATTATAAATCGAGCTCGAAAGCGCTGGATTTAACAGAAGTATATTACGGATTAGCATTGCAAATGCTGACGTATTTGGATGTCGTCATTTCTAATGCTGGTACGTGGATGAAACAGGGGGAAGTCGCATCACCAGCAGGTGTGTTATACTTCCATATTCATAATCCACTTGTTGAGGTGAAAGGTGACGCTTCTGAAGAGGAGATTGAGAAAGAAATTTTAAAGAAATTTAAAATGAAAGGGCTCGTGCTTGGAGATGCAGATGTTGTTCGTTTAATGGATAACAAACTATCAACAGGAAGCTCTGACATTATTTCAGCCGGGTTAAAAAAAGACGGAAGCTTCAGCGCACGCTCTAACATCGCAAGTGAACAAGAATTTTCTGTGCTACAAAAATACGTACACCATACGTTTGAAACGATCGGAAAAGACATTACAGAAGGTGTCATTGATATTGCTCCATATAAAATGGGGAATAAAGCAGCGTGCACATTTTGTCACTTCCGCTCTGTCTGCCAGTTCGATGAATCGCTGGAAGACAATCAGTTCCGTACATTAAAAGATATGAAAGATAGTGAAGCAATGGAGAAAATACGAGAGGAGGTCGGGGAATGATGGTAGAAAATTGGCCAGCAAAACCAGAAGGGAGTCAATGGACAGATGATCAATGGAAAGCTGTTGTGGCACATGGACGTGATATTTTAGTTGCAGCAGCAGCAGGTTCCGGGAAAACAGCAGTACTCGTTGAACGTATCATTAAAAAGATTATTAATGAGGAGAATCCGGTAGATGTCGATCGCTTACTCGTTGTAACATTTACGAATGCAGCCGCGCAAGAGATGAAAAATCGAATTGGGGAAGCGTTAGAAAAAGTATTAATTGAGGAACCGAGTTCACGGCATATACGGAAGCAGCTGAGCTTATTAAATAAGGCTTCCATCTCAACAATTCATTCTTTTTGTTTACAAGTCATTCGTTCATATTATTACATGCTTGATATCGATCCTCGTTTTCGCATCGCGAATCAAACGGAAAATGAGTTATTAAAAGAAGAAGTGTTAGATGACATATTAGAAGAAGAGTATGGAATGGAAGAGAATCAACTATTCTTTGAACTTGTCGATCGCTATACGAGCGACCGTAATGATGATGATTTGCAGCGAATGATTTTGGCGCTGCATACAGCAGCAGGAGCGCATCCAAATCCAGAAAAGTGGCTTGATAGATTAGTAGAAGCGTATAATGTGGAAGGAAAAACAATTGAAGATTTAATGTATGCTTCTTATTTATTAGAAGATGTGAAATTCCAGCTTGAAACAGCAACGGAGCACATTCGAAAAGCAATGGAATTAGCGATGCTTCCCGATGGTCCTGCTCCTCGCATGGAGACATTACAAACGGATCTCGTTTTACTAGAAACGCTATCTCATGCTGCGCGCAAGTCGTGGACAAGTGTATATGAAGCAATGCAGCATGTATCGTGGCAAACGTTAAAGCGTATTAAGAAAAGCGATTATAACGAAGATATTGTGAAACAAGTCGATTCTCTTCGCAATAAAGCAAAAGATGAAGTGAAGAAATTACAAGAAGAACTGTTTAGTCGTAAACCAGAAAGCTTTTTACGTGATTTTCAAGAGATGCACCCTGTATTAGGAAAACTCGTGCAGCTTGTTAAAGAGTTTTCGAACCGATTTCAAGCGATAAAACGTGATAAAGGAATGGTTGATTTTACAGATTTAGAGCATTTTTGTTTGCAAATTTTAAGCGAGCAAGGTGAAGATGGTGAACTGCGCCCATCGCCAGTTGCACTTCAATACCGCAATAGATTTGCGGAAGTTCTCGTTGATGAATATCAAGATACAAACTTCGTTCAAGAATCCATTATTAAACTCGTAACGAAAGACTCTGAGCAAGAAGGTAATTTGTTTATGGTCGGTGACGTAAAACAGTCTATTTATCGCTTTCGATTAGCAGAACCCGGCTTGTTTTTAGGAAAATATAAACGTTTTACACAAGAAGGATTAGAAGGCGGAATGAAAATTGATTTAGCGAAAAACTTCCGCAGTCGTCATGAAGTATTAGCTGGTACAAACTTTATTTTCAAACAAATTATGGGCGAAGAAGTTGGTGAAATTGAGTATGATGCTGACGCTGAATTAAAGTTAGGTGCAAGCTATCCAGAAGGAGAAGATGTAGCGGCAGAGTTATTATGCATTCACCAATCTGAAGAAGAAGTGCTAGATGGAGAAGAGGGTGAAGAAGTAGAAAAAGCGCAGCTGGAAGCACGTCTCATTGCGCAGCGCATAAAAGCGATGGTTGACTCAGGATATACAGTATATGACCGGAAAACGAATGAAATGCGTCAGGTCCAATATCGCGATTTTGTTATTTTACTGCGCTCGATGCCGTGGGCGCCGCAAATTATGGAAGAATTAAAGCTGCAAGGCATTCCAGTATACGCAGAACTTGCAACGGGCTATTTTGAAGCGACAGAAGTAAATATTATGATGAATGTTTTCCGCGTTATTGATAATCCGGTGCAAGATATTCCGCTAGCAGCTGTACTTCGTTCGCCAATTGTTGGGCTAAATGATGAGGAACTTGCGATGCTTCGTGCGCATGCAAAGAAAGGCTCTTTTTATGAGGTGATGCGCTCGTTCTTACGAGGAGCACCGCTTGAAGGAGAGAAGGAACTGCATGAAAAGCTAAAGTGGTTTTATCACTTACTGCAAGGATGGCGTGAGTTTGCGCGTCAGCAATCTCTTTCTGACTTAATTTGGAAAGTGTATCGTGAAACTGGGTATTATGACTTTGTCGGCGGATTACCTGGCGGAAAGCAACGTCAGGCAAACTTGCGTGTTTTATACGACCGCGCAAGGCAATATGAGGCGACATCATTTAGAGGGTTATTCCGCTTTTTACGCTTTATTGAGCGCATTTTAGAACGCGGTGATGATATGGGAACTGCAAGAGCTCTTGGAGAGCAAGAAGATGTTGTGCGCATTATGACCATTCATAAAAGTAAAGGACTAGAGTTCCCAGTTGTGTTTGTGGCAGGGCTCGGCCGTCGTTTTAATACGCAAGATTTAATGCAGCGTTTCTTATTGCATAAAGACTTCGGATTTGGTTCACAATTTATTGACCCGCGCAAGCGAATTAAATATACGACATTATCGCAATTAGCGATTAAACGAAAAATGAAACGCGAGTTAATTGCAGAAGAAATGCGTGTATTATATGTTGCGTTAACGCGTGCAAAAGAAAAATTAATTTTAATTGGAACGGTGAAAGATAAGGAAAAAGAAATGGAAAAATGGCTTGATACACGGGAGCATACAGAATGGTTACTACCAGATTATGTACGCGCTAGTGCGTCATGTTATTTAGATTGGATTGCTCCTTCCTTATACCGACATCGAGATAGTGAAATACTCCTTGAATTAGGACAAGGTACGATTCCAAATGAAATTTATGAATATGATACAAGCTGGAAAGTAGAATTCGTTGATGGCAAAACGTTACTCGCACCAGAGCCAGCTCAAGAAGAAAAGCAAGAGTTGTTAGAAGCGCTGCGTGAGAAAAAGGCTGTCCCGTTAGAGAGTGAACGAAAAGATGAAGTATATAATCGATTAACATGGAAATACGAATACGAGGATGCAACGCTTCAACGTGCGAAGCAATCTGTTACAGAGATTAAAAGAAATTATCAATCGGAAGATGGAAGTGATACGGCCTTTATTCAAAAACTACGTGCGCCAATTCGAACACGTCCGCGTTTTATGGAGAAAAAAGGCTTAACATATGCAGAGCGTGGAACAGCTGTTCATGCCGTTATGCAGCATGTTGATTTGAAGCAATCTATTACAATTGAATCTATTCAAGAGCAAATCGCAAAAATGGTGAATAAAGAGATCTTAACCTTTGAACAAGCAGAAGAAATCAGTGTCGAAAGAATAGTGGCATTTTTTGAAAGTCATCTTGGAAAACGAGTGTTAGAAGCGAAAAGTGTTGAGCGAGAAGTACCGTTTACGATGATGCTTTCAGCAAAAGAAGCGTATCAAAATTGGCAAGGTAAGAGCGAAGAGACGATACTCGTACAAGGGGTTATCGACTGTATGATCGAAGAAGATGATGGCATTACGTTAATTGACTTTAAAACAGATACAATTGAAGGGAAATTTCCAGGTGGATTCGATCAGGCGAAACCGATTTTAGAAGAGCGCTATAAAGTACAGCTTTCCTTATATGCTAAAGCACTAGAAAAAACGTTACAACACCCTGTAAAAGAAAAGTGTTTATACTTTTTTGATGGAAATCATGTGATTACGATTGAGGAATAGAAATGATGTGAGAAAGGAACTGTGTCACATGACGACAATAAGAATGAACGCTATGGTAGCATAAAAAAGTAGGAGACAATTCTCCTACTTTTTTATGCTGTCACGATTTGGTCTTGGTCGGCTACATCAGGGTCAAATGTATTTGTTGCACTTACACCGTTAAATGTGTTGACAATAAAAGCAACATTTGAAGCACCTGAGCCATTGTAGGCTTTCGTATTTTCTTTTGGAGAAACATTATAAAAATCACCTAAGTTAAAAGAGCCATTACTGTTTTGCACGATAAGGTTTCCGACAACAGATGGCATAAGATTCCCCCACTTCATTCGTCTTCTTTTCAACATTATATGGGTTATTTTCTAAAAGGTTCATTCATTCCATGTATTGACGGATTTGTATAATCCGAGAGTTGCTAAATACATAGTCAACAGAGCCGATTTGAAAACAAGCTGAATTTAATAGTGTGAGTAAGTTGACATCGTTTACTTCGATAAAAGGGCTTTCGTTTGTAATATTCAGTTTGACATCGGTTGAACGTTTCGGGATTGTAATATATTTATCAGTAAACAGTTTAAAAGCATCAAGTCGACCTTCACCTTTTAAATAAAAAGGGATTTCTCGATGCACTGCAAGAGCTCTACTTTTTAAGGCCATTTGATTTGCATCTCCAACTTGGAAGACGGCGCTAATCCCCATCGAGACGACAGAAGCATTTTGTACGATCGAGACATGTCGAAACATAAGTGTGCTTCTCCTTAACCTGGAGTAGAAGGAACATCTGTAACAAGTGGTACAAACGGTCCTTCTGTCACAGATTCAAACGGTGTATCAAGAATAGAAGAGAGAATAAGGAGATTTGCGTCTCCAATTAAAAAAAGGGAGGAAGAAGATACCCCATTTGTTTTAATTTGCCCTACTTTCATTTCACGGTTGATCACATTTAAGTTCATATACTTACTCCTTTCGGAAATTACCTGGTATATGTTGAATAAAGGAAAGAAAAGCTTTATCAATATCCTGCTTCATCGCTTGAACGATGACAGCATGCAAATGTTCTGGATTCGAAGTGATATCGTCATATGGCTGCACTTGAGACAAATAGTATGGAAGACGATGCTCCATTTGTTTTTTAATATCATCTATCATCATTTGACGATACATTTCATCAAGAGGTGTTCCTTCCTCTCTTTCGAAATGAAGAATTCTATTATATGCTTCTTCATCTAAATAACGATGCATTTCTTGAATAATACCTTGATAAAAGTCTGGATGAATATCTTGTTCTGTTTCAGGGTTTACTTTCAATGTTTCTGTATCCACTTGAAAGTCTTCAATTTGTTGTTCGGTCTTAGCAAAAGGATTTAAGCCGATATTTAATGTCCCATTTAAATTTTCTACTTTTAACTGATCGAATTTGTACTCCACTTTTCCTATAGAAGAGGAGGGACGACTTTTTAACTCTTCAATTTCTTCTTGTAATGTATGCACTTGTTGTTCTAAAGCATGAATGGTGTTTTGTTGCTGTTGAAGAATTTGTTGAAATTGCTGTAAATAAATATATACATCTTGATTCATGAAATATAATCTCCTTTTCAATAGGGAGGGTGCATGCTATATATTTATGATGGAACTCGGTTAAGAAGAACTAGGTGTTGGGTTAATCGAAATAATTTGTCCTTTTGCTTTGAGCGGACGGACGGGTGCTGTAAAGCCTCCTGTATTTGAAAATTTGGAGAGGGATTTAATACTTCCAGCTGTTCCAATTTGAAAAATAGAAGATGTTGTAATACTATCTATTTGAATTTTGTTAATGATAATACTCTGTTGCACATAGAAGTTCAATGTGTTATAACCTCCTTTTAATTCGTCCCTACAATCGCTTGGTCAACGACATCTGTATCATTAACAGTTGTTGTATTTTGATAGTTATATACAGACACGTTATCTCCAACATTAAAAGAACCGGCTCCTGCAAAGGCACGAGAGTAACTAATCGGTCGAATTGCGAATACATCTCCGATATGAAAAATTCCGCTTGATCCAATATTGACAATGCGAATCTGTCCGACCATTGCTGGCATAGCAAACACCTTTCATCAATAAAATTTTTAGTTTGTTATTATGTATGACTCGAAAAGTATATATATGTTTCATAAAACGGAAGTCTCTGTTTTCTTTCTACTTAGGAAAAATAAAAGACATACACTTTAATGAGTATGTCTATCTATCGTATGAATGGCGGTAGTATTTGTTTGTATAAGAGAAATAATATTTAAGAGCTTGTCCAATTCTTGACTGCAATTTACTGTCTTTTGAGAGGTAATTCCATAACGTTCAGCAAAATAGATCATTTTTTTTCGCTTTTTTTCAATTACTTGCTCAAACATACAATCGGCTCCACTCTATATAAATTTTTAAATGTATATATGTAGTACAAATTATACAAAAATTCCATAAAAAAGAAATCGCTTCGATAAAAAAGTAAAAATTCTACATTTTATTTGAAAAAGCAACTAAGAACCAATTGTAAAATAAAGAATATTGTAAAAAATAAGGAAGGATAGAAGGTTTTTTTCTAAGGAATGCGAATACAATTATAGTGTATGGAGTTTTAGGATGGAGAGTGGAAATTTTGCGTTTGGTGACGGTGAAGAAAGATGAGAAAGTGTTTATTGGTGTTGTAGACGAAGAGGAAAAGAAAGTGCTGCATTTAAGAGAAGCACAAAAACAAAAGGGTGAAAAAGTTACGCTTCCAATTACCATGTTAGAATGTATTGAAAGAGGAAGCGAATGTATGGAAAAGGTGCGTGAAATTGTAAATTGGGCAAACGAAAATAAACTAGCAGCTTACTATTCCTTACAAGAAGTGAAACTATTAGCTCCTATACCGAGACCACGGAAAAATATTCTTTGTGTTGGGAAGAATTACCGTGAACATGCGCTCGAAATGGGAGGAGAGGAATCTATCCCAAACAATATAATGATTTTTACGAAGGCACCTACGACTGTAATAGGGAATGGTGAAAAAATTAATAGCCATTCGCACGCGACGAGTGAATTGGATTATGAAGGGGAACTCGCGATTGTCATTGGAAAGCGAGGCAAACAAATTCCAAAAGATAAAGCAATGGAATATATATTTGGTTATACGATTGTAAATGATATAACAGCGCGGGATATTCAAAGGAAGCATAAACAATTTTTCTTGGGGAAAAGTTTTGATACATTTTGCCCGATGGGGCCGTATTTAGTGCATAAATCAGGGATTCAGTCTCCCAGTCAATTACACATTGAAACAAAGGTAAACGGGGAAGTTAGACAAACTTCTAATACGGAAAATATGATATTTCCGATAGAAGAAATTATTTCTACTGTGAGTAAAGGAATGACGCTTGAGCCTGGAGATATCATTGCAACCGGGACGCCCGCGGGCGTTGGAAAAGGCTTTAATCCACCAAAATTTTTGCGTGCTGGTGATGAAGTGATCGTAACAGTCGAGGGCATTGGAACATTAAAAAATATCGTAAAGTAAAAGACTACCTTTTTGAAAAGAGGTAGTCTTTCTTTCAATCTTTTAGTTCAAATGTCATTTCAAATCGTAAGAGAGGCTGTCCGAAAAAAGAGGATCGCCTAATTTATATTAAGATAATACAGCTTTAATTTTTTGGAACGCCCACTCTAAATCGTCTTCAGAAATAACAAGAGGTGGCGCGATGCGAATGACATTCTCATGAGTTTCTTTACATAGTAAGCCTTCGTCTTTTAATTTCTCGCAATATGGACGAGCAGGCGTATTTAATTCGATTCCAATAAATAATCCTTTACCACGAACTTCTTTAATCATAGGATTCTTAATTTCTTTTAATTGGCCGATTAATTTTTCTCCTAGTTGAAGAGAGCGCTCTGTTAATCTTTCATCTTGTAATACATCGAGAGCGGCAATCGAAACGGCACATGCAAGTGGATTACCGCCGAATGTAGAACCGTGAGAACCTGGTTCAAATACGCCTAGAATATCGCGGTTTGCTGCAACACAAGAAATTGGGAATACGCCGCCGCCTAGTGCTTTACCAAGGATATACATATCAGGGATGACCTCGTCCCAATCACATGCAAATAGCTTACCAGTACGGCCTAGTCCTGTTTGAATTTCATCTGCAACAAATAGAACATTCTCTTTCTTACATACATCATATGCTTCTTTTAAGAATCCAGCTGGTGGAATGTTGATGCCAGCTTCACCTTGAATTGGTTCTAAAATAAATGCTGCTGTATTCGGTGTAATAGCCGCTTTTAATGCTTCTAAATCGCCGTAAGGGATTACGATAATACCAGGAAGCATTGGGCCAAATCCGCGTTTATATTCATCGTTGGACGACATAGAAACTGCGCCCATTGTACGTCCGTGGAAGTTGTCTTCACAAACGATAATTTCAGCTTTATTTTCTTCTACTTTTTTCACATCATATGCCCAGCGGCGTGCTGTTTTGATTGCAGTTTCAACAGCTTCCGCGCCTGTATTCATTGGAAGAATCATATCTTTATGAGTAAGTTGTGCTACTTTTTCATACCAAGGGCCTAATTGGTCGCTATGGAAAGCACGTGAAGTAAGTGTAACGCGATTTGCCTGTTCAATTAAAGCATTGATAATCTTTGGATGACGATGTCCTTGGTTTACTGCAGAATATGCACTAAGTAGGTCCATATAACGATTACCTTCAGGATCTTCTACCCAGACACCTTCAGCTTTTGCGATTACGATTGGAAGTGGGTGGTAGTTGTTAGCTCCGTATGTGTCTGTAAGTTCAATAATATCCTTTGTTTCAATCATGATTGTTCCCCCTTTTGTTATTACAAGAAGTTTGTAAATACTCTAAATATTATATCATTTAAATGTGAAAAAGCGAAACATTTCCTAAAAAAGAAATAGACATGTTATCATATAAAGTGAATAAGTGTGACAAAGAGGAGGTTGGGGATTGTGACAACACATTTGCATATTACAGCATGGATATTAGGACTTCTTTTATTCTTTGTGGCGTATTCTATGTATACGGCAGGGAGAAAAGGAAAAGGTGTACATATGGGATTGCGTCTTATGTATATGATCATTATTGTAACGGGCTTTCTGTTGTATCAAAGCATTATGAAAACAGCTACAGGCAACATGCACATGTGGTACGGCATTAAAATGCTAGTAGGCATTTGGGTTATTGCTGCAATGGAAATGATTCTTGTGAAAACAAGTAAACAAAAACAAGCAGGAGCGTTTTGGGTGCAATTTATTATTGCGTTTGTTGTTGTACTATACATTGGATTACGATTGCCAATGGGATTTGCACCATTTGCGTAAAACAAAACCATCTTATTTTCCGTACGGAAGCATAAGATGGTTTTTTATTATATCTTGTTTATTGTGCATCTATATGCAATACTTCCCCATTTGCCTTTGTAAATTGAAATATATCTTTAGCACATGAGGAATAGCGGACATAATGATGGTGAAGAGCACATATCATGTCTTCGTTATCAAATAAAAGAATATTGACGCCTTCACATGGTTGCTCTTTCGGCTGCAATGATAAGAAGTTATGACAATAGATACAATCGTATAAAGAATAATGAATTGTTTGCAAAGTATCGATGAATAGAGAGAATGCAGAGTCAGATAGTTCTTCTATCCATTCGTTGTAACTGAAGAGCAATTTTTTTCGAATTCGTATCATTTCACCATTTTGCAAAGGGTGATGTTCATCGGCAATTTGCAATATATTTTTTTCGTAAAAGCGAGCTGGCAACCAATTGTTGTTATATAAAACTTCAAATCCATCTTCAATGATATCTTCTAATAAAAAAGCTTCATCATTCTCATCATCAAAAAAAATCCATTCATCGTTTATATACTCCACGTTCCCGATTGTATGAGCGCGCGGTTGATTATACAAAATATGTTTACGTTGTTTCATTTGTTATGTCTCCTTTTATAAAACTTGTTATTTCTGTTATGGACAGTTCAGGAACGCTTTATAAGTATGGAACACCTAATTTATATTGGGCATAGAATAAACACACACTTTAAGTAATAAATGCTTCATCATGAGAACCAATTAGGCTTTTACATGTCATATCTTCATTTTTCCTTTTTGGTTCTATTCAGCTTTTGAACGGAGTAAAGTTATACGGATATAGGATAGGAAGGATGATTTATATGTGCGGGATTACTGGATGGATTGACTATAAGCGGGCGTTAGAAGGAGAAAAAGAGACCGTTATGAAGATGACGGAAACGCTCGCAAAACGTGGGCCAGATGATACGAATATTTGGATTGATAAACATGTTGCTTTTGGACATAAACGATTAATTGTAGTAGATCCAGAAGGCGGAAAACAGCCGATGACTTGTCTAAAGGAAGAATCCAACTATACAATTTGTTACAATGGCGAGCTATATAATACAGAAGATATTCGAAAAGAGTTATTGCGAAGAGGTTACACATTTAAAGGACATTCCGATACTGAGGTGCTATTAGCTTCTTATATAGAATGGAAAGAAGAGTGTGTTAATCATTTAAACGGTATATATGCTTTTGCAGTATGGGACGAGAAAAAAGAGCATATTTTTATCGCAAGAGATCGTTTAGGGGTAAAACCATTATTTTATAAATACGATAGCGGAAGATTACTGTTCGGTTCAGAACTGAAAGTTATATTGGTGCATCCTGATGTCAAGGCGGAAGTAACGATAGAAGGTTTGGCAGAAATATTTGGACTTGGCCCATCTAGAACTCCTGGACATGGTGTATACGCTGGTATTCAAGAATTGCGGCCAGGCCACGCACTTACATTTTCAAAAGATGGTTTATGTGTATGGAGATATTGGAATGTAGAAAGTAAGAGGCATGAAGATTCATTTGAAGAAACGGTCGAGAAAACAAGGTTTTTATTACAAGATGCAATTACGAGACAATTGGTTTCAGATGTACCGCTATGCACATTTTTGTCGGGCGGAGTCGATTCAAGTGCAATAACGGCAATTGCCGCAAAAGAATATGAGCGCTCCGGAAAGGGACAGTTACACACATATTCTATCGATTATGAAGATAATGAAAAATATTTTCAAGCAAACGCTTTTCAGCCAAATTCAGATGCACCATTCATTGACCTCATGACGGAAACGTTCCGTACAATCCATCACCGCTGCGTCATTTCTAATGAAAGGTTAGCAGAATATTTAACAGAGGCTGTACTTGTTCGTGATTTACCAGGTATGGCAGATATTGATTCATCTTTGTTATGGTTTTGCCGAGAAATAAAACAAAAGTTTGTCGTGGGTTTATCGGGGGAGTGTGCAGATGAGATATTTGGTGGTTATCCATGGTTTTATAGGGAAGATGATTTACAATCTAGTGCATTTCCGTGGATGAGATCAACGAGGGCGCGGGAGCAACTTTTAAAGGAGGAATGGCGCCGAAAATTAAGGCTGCAAGAGTATGTGCAGCAACGTTATGAGGAGTCGGTACAAGAAGTACCAGTTTTAGAAGGTGAAAGCACAGTGGAAGCGAAACGACGACAATTATTCTATTTCAATATGATTTGGTTTATGACAACATTATTAGACAGGAAAGATCGCATGAGTATGGGAGCAAGCTTAGAAGTGCGCGTACCATTTGCAGATCATCGCCTTGTCGAATATGCATGGAATATTCCTTGGGAAATGAAAATGTATAAAAATCGCGAAAAAGGTCTACTGCGAAAAGCGTTAGAAGGTATATTACCCGATGATATTTTATATAGAAAGAAAAGCCCATACCCAAAGACGCATAATCCTCATTATACGAAAGTAGTAACAAGATGGTTACAAGAGTTATTAGAGGATAAGGGATCGATTTTACATGAATTATTTGATAGAAAAAAATTACAAGAATTAATTGAATCAGGGGGGAGTGCGTTTCAAACACCGTGGTTCGGACAATTAATGACCGGACCACAACTTTTGGCACATGTAGCACAGATTCATATTTGGTTTAAAGAATACGGAGTAAATATTAAAGAATAGGAAAAAATGGCTCACGCGTGTTGTGAGCCATTTTTATTTTCACCAATCGGGGCGTTAATGCAGGAGAAAATATCAAATAAAATCCATAATCATATTATAAGTAATATTTATTTAGAATTATTCTTTTGACATATTTATTATTGATTGATACACTTAGAAACAGATGTTCTTGAAAAAGATTCTCATTTATAAAATTGAGGTGTAAACAAATAATGAAAAAGAAAATAGGTTTACTTGTAATGGCATATGGAACACCGGAATCGTTGGAGGATGTAGAAGCGTATTACACGCATATTCGACATGGTTGTAAACCATCTGCGGAAGCGCTTGAAGATTTAATTATGCGCTATAAAGCAATTGGTGGTATTTCACCACTTGCAAAAATTACAAAGGAACAAGCTCGTCAGTTAACTGCTTCATTGAATGAAAAATTTACAGATTATGAATTTGTTTGTTACTTAGGATTGAAGCACGTTGCTCCTTTTATTGAAGATGCAGTAGCAGATATGAAGCGTGAGGGGATCGAAAAGGCAATTAGTATCGTATTAGCGCCCCATTATTCAACATTTAGTATTCAAGCATATAATGACCGTGCAATTCATGCTTCAAGAGAAATAGGAGGTCCTGTCATTGAACCGATTGAACAGTGGTATGACGAGCCGAAATTTATTGCATACTGGGCAAATCAAATAAAAGAAACATTTGGGAAAATTAAACATAAAGAAAAAGCGGTTGTCATTTTTTCAGCGCATAGTTTACCAGAAAAAATTATTGCTGCTGGTGATCCTTACGTAGAACAGCTCCAGCATACTGCAGATTTAATTGCAGCAGAAGCTGGCATTCCACATTATACAATTGGCTGGCAAAGTGCGGGGAATACAGGGGAGCCGTGGATTGGACCAGATGTGCAAGATTTAACGAGAGATTTGTATAAACAGAATGGTTATGAATCTTTTATATATTGTCCAGTAGGTTTTGTGGCAGAGCATTTAGAGGTTTTATATGACAATGATTATGAATGTAAAGTTGTGACGGATGAATTACGTGTTGCATACTTTAGACCAGCTATGCCAAACACGCAAGATGTATTTATTGATTGTTTAACTGAAATTGTTTCTAAAAAGGTAAACAAAATGATTGACAATAAGTTAATTTTGAATAATAATTAAATTATAATAATTTTAAATAAATAATAATTGTTAGTAATAAAGAGGAGGCTCTCTTGATGAATTTAAATAATCGCTTAACAACAAACCAAGGTGCTCCAGTTGGAGATAACCAAAATTCTCGTACAGCAGGTCGTCGTGGTCCGGTCGTATTAGAGGACTATCATTTAATAGAAAAACTTGCTCATTTTGATCGTGAACGTATTCCAGAGCGTGTTGTCCATGCGCGTGGTGCAGGTGCTCACGGTGTATTTGTAACGAAGCATAGTATGAAAGAATATACAAAAGCAGCATTTTTACAAAAAGAAGGAACAGAAACGCCTGTATTCGTTCGTTTCTCAACAGTTATTCACGGCCAAGGTTCTCCAGAAACAGCACGTGACCCACGCGGTTTCGCTGTTAAATTTTACACAGAAGAAGGAAACTATGATCTTGTAGGGAACCATATACCTGTTTTCTTTATTCGTGATGCGATTAAATTCCCTGATATGATTCATGCTTTAAAACCAGCACCTGATACAAATATTCAATCACCAGATCGCTACTGGGACTTTATGACATTATCTCCAGAGTCCACTCATATGATGACATGGGTATTCTCTGATTACGGAACACCTGCAAACTATCGTCAAATGGAAGGTTTCGGGGTGCATGCATTTAAATGGATTAATGCAGATGGCAAAATTGTATATATTAAATATCATTGGAAACCACAGCAAGGTGTACGTAACTTAAATGCGAAGGAAGTTGTAGAAGTACAAGGAAAAGATTTCAATCATGCAACTCGTGATTTATTTGATGCGATTGAAAGCGGAAATTATCCAAAATGGGATCTTTACGTACAAGTGATGCAAATTGATGAGATGGATTCTTTAAGCTTTGATCCATTAGATACAACAAAAGTATGGCCGGAAGATCGCTTCCCTCTAATTGAAGTAGGAACAATGACATTAAATCGCAATCCACAAAACTTCTTTGCTGAAGTAGAGCAAGCAGCGTTCTCTCCAAGTGCAACCGTACCTGGTATTGAGCCTTCTGAAGATAAAATGTTACAAGGACGATTATTCTCTTATCCAGATACACAACGTTATCGCCTTGGTACGAACTACTTACAAATTCCAATCAATTGCCCATATGCAGCAGTTCGTAACCAACAGCGTGATGGTGCAATGCAAGTGAATCAAAATCCATCAACGATTAACTATGAACCAAGTCGCCATGCGGAAAATCCAGTTGAAGATCCTAATTACCGTGACTCAACTATGAAACTTGAAGGTTATGTATCTCGTGAAAAAATTGAAAAACCAAACGACTTCGAGCAAGCTGGTGAACGTTACCGTTCATTTACAAAAGAAGAACAAGATAACTTAATCGCAAACTTAGCAAATGATTTAAAAGATGTGCATGAACAGACAAAATTACTTGCAATTTGTAACTTCTTCCGTGCCGATCGTGAATATGGAATGCGTTTGGCAAAAGCTTTAAATGTTGATATCTCAGCATATGTAGGAAATCTTACAAAATAAGTAGTTTATATTCTCTAATATAAAGTAATGGTTACATTTAGAAAAAAGACGACTGAGGGATAAATGCCTCAGTCGTCTTTTTGTTACTTTTTGCGTTTCTTATGACAATGACATTTGTAGTAATAGTAGTCATGGTGCTTATCATAGTAGAGATGATCGTATTTATCTTCATATTTGTCATAATACTTATCATGTTTGTCGTAGTATCTATCTTTGCATTTGTCTTCGTAATGATCTTCATATTTATCGTAGTATTTTTTATAACATTTACATTCCAAGTCGTAATGATGATCGCATTTATCGTCGCGTTTCTTATAATAGTATCCCATATTTCTACCCCTCCTTTTTATTTGTTACTACCACTTTATGAAATAAAAGAGAGAAAGTAAGTGTGCTTGTCCATTGTGATTAAAAAATCCGCGGTCTCTATATATGGTAAAAATAAAAAATCTCTCGTGTAAGAGGAACTGTGCAAGATGTGATATGCGTTTTTGAAAGAAAATTGATATACTATTCTTACAATTAAGATAAGGTTGGGGGATTTGTGTGAAAAGAATATGGCGAGGTACATGCACTTTGATTTGTATAACAATTTGTCTCATCATGCCTATACAACAAAGTTTGGCAAAAGAAAAAAGAGAATGGCAAGATGAAGTGGTATATTCCATTATGATTGACCGCTTTAATAATGGAGATGCGAAAAACGATAGCGGTCTGAATACGGAGAATTTAGAGGATTATCAAGGCGGGGATATCTCAGGAATTATAAAGAGGCTTGATTACATAAAAGATATGGGATTTACTGCAATTATGCTTTCACCTCTTTCGGAAAGTAAAAAATATGATGGAACAGGTGTGGGGAATCTGCGACAGGTAAATGAACATTTTGGTTCATTGCAAGATGTAAGGAAGCTTGTGCAGGAAGCTCATAAAAAGGAGATGAAAGTGATATTTCAATTTATCGCTGGAGAAGAAGATTCGCGACAAATGGTAGATGTAGTAAAATGGTGGATGCAAGAAGTAAATATAGATGGAAGTTATTTCATACATAGTGAAAAGTTGTCCAATGATTCGTTACATGACATGAAGAAACAACTAAAAGATATAAAAAAAGATTTTGTAGTTCTAACAGATGAAAAGGAAAGTGCACATAACGATTACTATAAAGCAATAACGAATGCATTTTCAAAAACAGATCGCTCCATTCAGCCATTATATCATGCAAGTTTAATAGAGGCGGAGCAAGTTATGAATACATATATTGATCATCAAAATACGAAAAGGTTTGTGCGTCTTGTAAAAGAAAATGGCTATTATCCGCCAGCTCGTTTAAAGTTAGCACTTGCTTATTTATATACATCTCCAGGGCTACCAATTGTCTATTATGGTACCGAAATCGCGCTAGATGGCGGAGACGTTCCAGATAATCGGCGGTTAATGGACTTTAAAACGGATGAAAAGTTTTTGCGATATATAACAAAACTAGGAGAATTAAGGAAAGAACTGCCGTCTTTACGCCGCGGTACCTTTGAACTATTACATGATGAAGAGGGAATGAGTATACTAAAAAGAACATATAAAGATGAAGTTACTATTATTGCTTTAAATAATACGAAAGTAACAAAAAAAGTTGCGTTGCTGGCAAATATAGTAGGAGAAAAGCGACAATTAAGAGGGCTGTTAGAAGATGAAATCATAAGGGAAGAAGGTGGGAAGTATTATCTTGTATTGAAGCGGGAAGAAGCAAATATATATAAAGCTGGTGAACAAACAAGTATCAATTGGGTATTTGTATCTATGATTGTACTTGTAAATCTTGCATTTATCGTGTTTTTAATTGCAGTCAAAAAGCGTGGGAAACAGGTATGAATAAGAAAACATCCTCCGCATGCGGAGGATGTTTTCTTATTAACGATAGTTAATGAATTGTACATCAATTGGTAAATCAGCGCTGCGAATTGCTGCGATTACTGCTTGTAAGTCATCACGGCTTTTACCAGTGACACGTACTTGATCATCTTGTACTTGTGTTTTTACTTTTAGTTTTAAATCTTTAATAATGCTGTTAATTTTTTTCGCATTATCTTTATCGATACCTTGTTGTAAGGTTGCACGTTGACGTACTGTGTTGCCAGCAGCATTTTCTACTTTTCCGTAGTTTAAGTTTTTAATGGGTACGTTACGTTTAATAAGTTTTGAAATAAGAACGTCTTTTACTTGTTCTAATTTAAATTCGTCATCAGAAATTAAAACAAGTTCTTCTTTTTCTAATTTAATGTCACTTTTGCTTCCTTTAAAGTCATATCGATTTTGAATTTCTTTTAACGCGATGTTAATAGCGTTTGTTACTTCAGGTAATTCTATTTTTGAAACGATATCAAAAGAACTCTCTTTTGCCATAGGAGCACCTCCAAATTAAATTCCACTTCCTATTATAGTTAATTTTGGGCAGTTGGACAAATAAAGGAAAAATCGTGTTATAATGTACTTTTGTTTGGAATGATAAAAATATAACTTTATATATAGAAGGGAATTAAAAAGTATGTATTTTAAACCAGGATCGATCGAACAGGTAACGGTTTTACGTCAAACGGAAATCGGATATATGGTCGGGCACGATGAAGAAGAAGTGTTCCTACATAAAAATGAAGTTGCAGGGGATATTGAAGAAGGTGACACAATTGATGTGTTTTTCTATCTTGATCACCAAGAGCGTATTGCTGCAACAATGAAGACTCCACTTATTACAACAAGTGATTGGAATTGGGTAAAAGTTGTTGAAGTGAAAGAGCGCTTAGGAGTATTCGTTGATATCGGTGTTTCGAAAGATATTTTAGTACCAGCGGATGAGTTTCCTATTTATACACCAGTTTGGCCTGAAGTAGGAGATGAATTATATTGTACGCTAAAATTAACGAAGCGTGGCCGCTTAATTGCGTTACCAGCAAGAGATGCAGACATGCAAGAAATTGTAGTGGAAGCAACTCCATCTATGCGTAATAAAAATGTAAATGGGCGTGTGTATCGCTCACTTCAAGTTGGATCATTTGTATTAACAGATGAACATTTCCGGGCTTTTTTACATCATACAGAACGAAAAGAGCAAGTTCGTATTGGCCAGCGTGTAACAGGTCGTATTATTGACGTGAAAGAGGATGGTACAATTAATATTTCACTTCTGCCTCGTAAAGAAGAGGGAATAGAAGATGATGCTACGGTTATTTATGAATATATGGAAAGTCGCGGGGGCGCCATGCCATTTTGGGATAAGAGTTATCCAGAAGACATTAAAGAACGATTCAATATGAGTAAAGCAGCGTTTAAGCGTGCACTTGGTAAATTAATGAAAGAAGGAAAAGTGTATCAAGAAGAAGGCTGGACATACTTTAAAAAATAAGAAAACGAACAAGCACTTTGCTTGTTCGTTTTTGAAAAGAAACCTTGTCATAATTTGTCGGGAAATCGATATTCCTTGTCGAATCGCCGATATATTTTATTTTGCGCCGATATATCGTGCTCAACCGCCGATAAAAGTGTTACTTGCGCCGATATAATTTCATATACCGAGCACTTTGCTCATCTATATTCCTATTTATTGTTGTTGCTTTAATAAACTGGAGAATGTATCTTTTAAATCGCTATCTTTTACGTTAATATCAGCTTTTTTGAATTCATTTAATAATATTTTTTGATGGATAGCTTGATCTGCTATTCGTTCTTTTTCGAGATTTTTACGAATGGAATCTTTTACTTCATTGTATGGTTTTAACTCTTTTTTGTCAGTTAATTTAATAATGTGGTACCCATATGATGATTTAATCGGTTTACTAATTTCTCCGACCTTCAATTTATAAGCTGCTTCTTCAAATTCAGGTGCCATTTTCCCTGGACCGAAGTAACCAAGGTCGCCGCCTTTCTCTTTGGAACCTGGATCTTCCGATTCTTGTTTTGCTAATTCTTCAAAAGAAGCACCTTCATCAAGTTTTTTCTTAATCTCGTTTGCTTTTTCTTCATTATTTACTAAAATATGGCTTGCTTTAATTTCAGGTTTATAATTCGCTTTTATATCTTTTTCGGTGATGCTTTCTTTAATCGCCTGTTCCATTGCTAATTTAAAGCGAATTTGATTTTTAAAGTCATCTTCATCTTTCAACCGATTACTTTCTAATACTGCTTTAAATTGATCACCGAACTGCTCTTTTGCCTTTTTGAATTCTTTATTGACCGCTTCATTAGATACTTTATATTTTTTTGTCATGATATCTTGTGCCATCATTTCGTATAGTACATCTTTTCCGTAGCGACTTTTTAATTGTTTCTCAAAATCACCTTTTGTAATGGTTGAAAATTTCGATGTCGCAATGGCATCTGAACTGCCTTGTGCACCACAAGCAGATAATGTGAATGTTCCGATCGCTAAAGTTGCAATGAGTAATGTTTTTCTCTTCATATTAGCACCTCATCAGAAAATGTTATTGTTATTGTAGAATAGAGAAGTGAAAACGAAGTGAATTTGAGATGTTTTTTAGCAAAACGTAAAAGTACATCAACGGTTTAGTTGATGTACTAAGACTATTAAAGGTGATCAGTTTTTTTCGAGTATGCGCGTTTTCCTTGCTGAATATTTTTTTGCTCTTGTTCATTTTTTAGAGCGCGTTTTGCATTATTATCACGTGCTTTTTTATCATTATCACTTGTATGTGGCATATGTATCAACTCCATTTCTAAACAGTTATATGTTTATCATTTCCGTTTTCGTAAAGACTATGTATACTGATAGTGAGGAACTCTTGACCGAGGTGAATGACAGATGGATTTGAAACTCAATTATGTAGAATTGATGAAAAAGTTAATTATTGTAATCATTGCAGGCTTATTAAATGCCATTGGAATGAATTTATTTTTAACACCGGCAAAGGTATATGCAAGTGGTTTTGCAGGTCTGTCTCAATTACTTTCTCAAATATTAAATGATTTTGCATCGATCCATGTATCAACAGGTGTGCTTTTCGCACTGTTTAATATTCCGGTTGTTATATTAGCATGGAAAAAGGTTGGAAAAGCATTTACTTTATTTAGTTTTTTATGTGTTGTCTTTATGACGTTATTTTTAGAAATTATTCCAGTGCGAGCTGTTTCACATGATATTATTTTAAATGCAATTTTTGGTGGGCTTATTTCAGCGATTGGAGTAGGGATTGCATTAAAGTGGGGAGCATCTACAGGTGGTTTAGATATTATTGCAATGATTATATCGAAGGTAAAAGATAAGCCTGTCGGAACATACTTCTTTTTCTTTAATGCCATTATTATTCTGGCCGCGGGATATGTATATGGCTGGGAGAAAGCACTTTATACATTAGTCACTTTATATGTATCATCGCGCATTATTGATGCGATTCATACACGCCATGTGAAAATTACAGCCTTTATCGTGACGAAAAATGGCACTGATGTACGAAAAGCAATTCAATCACGTTTAGTGCGAGGCATTACGACCGTACCGGCGACAGGGGCATATACGAATGAAAATAAAGAAATGTTAATGATTGTGATTACACGTTATGAGTTATACGAGTTAGAAAGAATTATTAAACAAGTCGATCCAGGGGCATTTACAAATATTGTGCAAACAGTTGGGGTATTTGGCTTATTTAGAAAAGATTAAAGAGGACCATTTCGGTCCTCTTTTTTAATATGCATTTGTAATACTTTGCAATTGCTCTTGCATTTCACGAAGCTGTATTTTTTCAGCTGTACTTGAATGAGTATAAGCGGACTGCAAAGCGTTTTTTGCTCGGTATACGAGTTCTTGCTGCTCAGTACCACTTGAACAAGAAATGGCTTTCGAAACAGCGTCTCGTGCTTGCTGAAATAGTAAGTTCCCCATTTAAACCCCTCCAAGAGAAGAGTTGTTTCGTTCTTTTTCTGCATCAGCTAATGTACCGCGGTACGGGAATCTTGCATCATGCTTCATAACAGCATCTCGACCTTGCTGGATAAAACGTTTTGATTTGTTCTTTTTACCCATTCGTAATTCCCCCTTTTGTTAGCTGAAAACAATTGACGCGACTTGCGTCTACTTATAGTATGAGCGATTTAAGGTAAACTATAAGTAGGGAATTTTTAGATTACAATCCAAGAGCCTCTTCTAAATAAAGGGCAATGCCGTCTTCCTCATTCGTTAATGTTGTGTAGTTTGCAAGCGACTTTAATTCAGGAATCGCATTTCCCATAGCGATACCGTGACCTGCATACTCAATCATTTCGAAGTCGTTATCTTCATCACCAAAAGCGATAATGCGCTCTTGTGGAATGTTATAATGGCTTGAAATCTTTTGCAATCCAATCGCTTTATTCAGACCGCTTTTTACGATTTCAATAATCGGCCAAGGAGCGCCCCACTTGCGGTGATCAATGACTTCAGCATGCATATCTGTTAAGTGCTGACGAATTTTATTTGCTTGCTCATCAAGGGTATCGATTAATAAGCATGTTGGATGGTCTTGTAGAATATTTAATAAATCTCCTGTGAAAATATTTGGAGAACCAAATTCAAAAATATGTTTTTTATCCTCATCAATTTCTCGAACATATACATCATCCATCACTTCAGCATAAATATTTTTTACACCAAAATCGAAGCAAGCTCGTACAATTTCTTGTGCAGTTGAAAGTTCGAGAGGTGAATGATGTGTCCCCCAATTTGCGTCAAGTGGGTGATGTACATATGCACCGTTAAAATTTACAATCGGTGTGTTTAGACCAAGTTCTTGATAATATGTTTGACTAGCGCGAAATGGACGACCTGTTGAAATGACAACGATATGTCCTTGTTCTTTCGCTTTTTCGAGCGTTTGTTTTGTTCGCGCTGAAATCACTTTATCATCTGTTAATAGAGTACCATCTAAATCTAATGCAATTAAATGCTGTTTTTTCATATTTTTCACCTCTTATAAAATTTTTTATGTCGATCTGTATTTCCATTTGTTTTATGCAGAAATAAGAGGTTGGAAAAGGGAGACCTCCATAGATGAAAGTTTCACTATATATCCATCTTACGTCGTGAAGTGCTAGAATGTCCACTGTTTATAGCTTAAAATAAGAAAAGTCAATATATTTTTAGAAAGTTCAAATAATATTTCTTTCATTTTGTACAATTTGTGAAAAGGGTTACATGAACTGGCTATACAGACTATAATGAAAACGTAATCTTCTCGTATATGTTTGACTCTCCTTTGAAACTGATCTCGTATAGATCAGTTTCTTTTTTTTCAACATACTTGCTTTATTTTCCTTCTTTATTAAATAAATACATATGTGTAGGATCTAAAAATATGATTTGTTTCCTAAACATAACAGAAAGGCTTTTTGGAAAATGGATATACTAATGTTGTAAAGATTCATGGAAGGAGAATGAAGATGGGACAAAGTCATAGATTTCGTGCTGGGCAAAAAGCTCCAAACAATGGGCTCTACGTCGAGATTGGTGAAACTGGCAGTATGGTAAAAAATCCTCAAATGGTAAAATTAACAGCTGGTGAAAGATTCCCGGAAAATTCAAACCATAACCGCCAGTGGACATATAAAAGAAAACCGTAAAGAGACCCGCAGCTTATTGCTGCGGTTTTTTATGTAACTTCTGAAATATGCAATCAAATTGATTGTATAAAAAAGGAGATAAGAGTATAATAAATTACAAAAGGTCAAAGAAAGTCAAATAGTCAACAAAGGTCAAAAAATGTGGAGGAACTGTAAAGATGGACTTAAATCAAATGACGACAAAAACACAAGAAGCGATTATGAGTGCCCAATCTTTAGCGGTATCTCATCATCACCAAGAAGTAGATACTGTTCATCTATTGCTTGCGTTGCTAAAGCAGCAGGATGGATTAGCGGTACGTATTTTTCAAAAAATGAATGTGAATATAGAACAATTAACGAAAGAAGTGGAAACGCTTATTCAGAAAAAGCCATCTGTAACAGGAAGTGGGATAGAAGCTGGGAAACTGTATATTACAGGCGCTTTGCAACAATTGCTCGTTAAGGCAGAAGCGGAAGCGAAAAAACTGCAAGATGAATACATTTCAGTAGAACATGTATTATTAGCTTTTTGTGAAGAAACAGGGGATGTAAATCGTCTATTTTCTAATTTCCGTATTACAAAGGATACATTACTACAGTCTTTAATGGCAGTTCGGGGGAATCAAAGAGTGACAAGTCAAAATCCAGAAGTAACATATGAAGCGTTAGAGAAATATGGCCGTGATTTGGTCGCAGAAGTGAAACAAGGAAAAATTGACCCTGTAATTGGACGCGATAGTGAGATTCGCCGCGTCATTCGCATTCTTTCGCGTAAAACAAAAAATAACCCTGTGTTAATTGGTGAACCTGGTGTGGGGAAAACAGCCATTGTGGAAGGATTAGCGCAGCGAATTGTAAAAAAAGATGTACC
Source organism: Bacillus cereus group sp. BfR-BA-01522 (assembly GCF_022662635.1). NCBI lineage: Bacteria > Bacillati > Bacillota > Bacilli > Caryophanales > Bacillaceae > Bacillus > Bacillus cereus group sp. BfR-BA-01522. The sequence continues at coordinate 145,755 of NZ_JAKUDY010000006.1, forward strand.
GGAAGGATTAAAAGATCGCACCATCTTTGCGTTAGATATGAGCGCCCTTGTAGCTGGAGCAAAATTCCGCGGGGAGTTTGAAGAACGTTTACAAGCTGTATTAAATGAAATTAAAAAGAGTGAAGGACGTATTCTGTTATTCATTGATGAACTGCATACAATTGTAGGAGCTGGGAAAACAGAAGGAGCAATGGATGCTGGGAATATGTTGAAACCGATGCTTGCGCGCGGCGAGCTTCATTGTATCGGTGCGACAACTTTAGATGAGTACCGAAAATATATTGAAAAAGATCCGGCGTTAGAACGTCGTTTTCAACAAGTATTAGCGGAAGAGCCAACGGTGGAAGATACGATTTCTATTTTACGTGGTCTCAAAGAGCGTTTTGAAATTTATCATGGTGTAAATATCCATGACCGTGCGCTTGTAGCAGCTTCTGTATTATCTGATCGCTATATCTCTGATCGTTTTTTACCGGATAAAGCAATTGATCTTGTTGATGAGGCATGCGCTACCATTCGGACAGAAATTGATTCTATGCCAACAGAATTAGATGAAGTAACGCGCCGCATTATGCAGTTAGAAATTGAAGAAGCGGCGCTTGGAAAAGAAACGGATCGCGGTAGTCAAGAAAGGTTGAAAACATTACAGCACGAGTTATCTGATTTAAAAGAAGTGGCAAGTGGCATGCGTGCGCAGTGGGAAAAAGAAAAAGAAGAAATTCATAAAGTACGCAACTTGCGCGAGAAATTAGAGCGTTTGCGCCGTGAACTGGAAGAAGCAGAAGGAAACTATGATTTAAATAAAGCGGCTGAACTTCGTCACGGTAAAATTCCAGAGGTAGAAAAAGAATTAAAAGTAGCAGAAGAAGCCGGAACACATCATGAAAACGAGAACCGTTTGCTTCGTGAAGAAGTAAGTGAAGAAGAAATCGCAAATATTGTTTCGCGCTGGACAGGAATTCCAGTAGCGAAATTAGTAGAAGGAGAACGTGAAAAGTTACTGCGATTAGAGCAAATTTTATCAGAGCGTGTAATTGGTCAAGAAGAAGCAGTAAGTCTTGTAGCAGATGCAGTTCTTCGTGCGAGAGCAGGAATTAAAGACCCGAATCGCCCGATTGGTTCTTTCATTTTCTTAGGACCGACAGGGGTTGGGAAAACTGAACTTGCGAAAACATTAGCACAGTCGTTATTTGATAGCGAAGAACAAATGATCCGGATAGATATGTCTGAGTATATGGAAAAACATGCGGTATCCCGTTTAATTGGAGCGCCTCCAGGATATGTAGGGTATGAGGAAGGCGGACAATTAACAGAAGCGGTTCGTCGCAAACCATATTCCGTTATTTTATTGGATGAAATTGAAAAAGCACATCCGGAAGTGTTTAATATTTTATTACAAATGTTAGATGATGGTCGCATTACCGATTCACAAGGACGAACAGTCGACTTTAAAAATACAGTAATTATTATGACATCAAATATTGGATCCGCATATTTATTAGAAGGATTACAAGAGAATGGCGCTATAAAAGAGGAAGCAAGAGACCTTGTTATGGGGGAACTTAGAGGACATTTTCGTCCTGAGTTTTTAAACCGTGTAGATGAAATTATTTTATTTAAACCACTTACAACTCATGAAATAAAAGGAATTGTTGATAAGATTGTAAAAGAATTACAAGGACGTTTAGTGGAGCGTCATATTACAGTTGCATTAACAGAATCCGCAAAAGAATTTATTGTAGAATCTGGGTTTGACCCTATGTATGGTGCACGTCCGTTAAAAAGATATGTGCAGCGCCAAATTGAAACGAAACTTGCAAGAGAATTAATTGCAGGAACAATAATAGATAATAGCCATGTAGTAGTAGATGTAGAAAATAATGAATTCGTTGTGCATGTGAAATAAAAAATGTCCGGACATTGATCCGGACATTTTTTAATGTTGCTCTGCTGGTTCGTTTGGAATTGCAGCTGCAATTGCCATTACAAGAATTGCAAGAACAACTGAGAAAATAGACGCTTGTTTAAAATCGTATATACCGCCAGTCATAGAGCTAATTACATAACTCATCATATGTACAAGCAGGAACGACCAAATAAAGGCCCAAATTACACGCATCTTTTCACACCCCTATTCGTTCAATCTGCCTTTATTGTAACACAATTGAAAAAAGAATATAGAAAAATATTTGTGGAATTTTCAAAGCAAATTCGTATTCCATTCATACATTATAAAGAGAAGTTTTTTATGTTTAGAAAATAAGGCGGGAGACAAATGAGTATTACGGAACGTTTTTTCTACTTGGAAGAAGAACCATGTGTGATTTACTTACCAGAAAAACCTAATGGATTTTGCATTATGCTTCTTGGCGATTACAACTACTTTATTGAGAATGGTACAAGTTTATGGATGCAGCACACAGGAAGAGCGTATTTTTTAAATGGACTTATAAAGAAAGGATATACCGTTTTTTCATCCAATCTATACGGAAGACATTGGGGAAATGATCAGGCTGTTCGTTTAGCAAAGCGATTATATCATGTTGTGATGAAGAAAGAGACCTTAAATGAAAAAATTCATATATTGGCAGATGGAATGGGAGCGCTTGTAGCTCTTGAGATGATGCATCGTAATCCGGAATGCATACGTTCTGTTGCTATGTTAAGTCCATGTCTAGATTTACCAGCATATGTGGAATTTGAGAAAGAACATAAATTTTTCTATAAAAGATTAGTGAAAGAGTTATTGCAAGCATATGAGGTGAAGGAAGTAGAGCTAGCGACGAAAATTGATAAAAAATCATTCCGATATTTACCTTCTTGCGTGCCAGTTAAAATGTTTGTCTCGACACAAGAAAAGAAGGAACGTAAGCAGCTGTTTCGGGAATACGAGAAACAGCGATTGGATAAGAAATGTGACACATCTTTATCGTTTCACTTACAAGATGTGAAATATAAAACGATTCATCAAGTATGTCGTTTTTTCAAAAAATACGAGGAAGAATTATGAAGCTCCAACATACATAAAGAAGGAGCTATTTGTTTAAGAGAAAGAAAGGATTGATGACATGAATCGCGTGCTCATTATAGGTGCTCTTACATTTGTTGGATATCATCTTGTGAATAAAATGCTCGCTGAAGACATTGAAGTGTACGGAATGGACTTTGCAGATTTTGAGAATATCTCAAAAATAGAGGAAGAAAAGTTAATGTTAATTGGACGGAATGCTTTATTTACCTATTCCGACATTAGAGATGATCGGGAATGGCATGAAATAGAGAACAATCCCTTTGATGCGGCATATTTTTGTTTATGTGAACCGAACCAAAATGCGGGATTTCGAAAAGAACAGGTCATTTTACAATATTTAAAACGTGTTACGCATATGTGTGAAGCAAATGAAGTGAAGCTAAATGTCGTTTCATCTATTGAAGTCGGAAACCGGAACGAATCGGAAAATAAGCGAATGTTTATGAAGATTGAAGAAGAAGTAAAAAAAGGTGATCTTTCCTACAGCATATTTCGTGTCCCTACATTGTATGGACCGTGGCAACCAACATTTATGATCTATCATCAACTGATGCTATCGGAAATAAATGAACAGGAATGTGAGTTAACTTCTACTGAAAATAGGTGTGACCTTTTATATGTAGAAGATGTATGTGAATATTTATTGGAAAAGGGAACGGATATAGAGAATATAGGGGTATATAACTTAATTAGCGGGAAGAGAAAACTTTGGGAAAAAGGAATGCATCTTTTAAATGCGAATGATAAAATGAAGGGGCGTGTGGAAGAAAAGCAAGAAACATTTGCTAACATTTGCATGGAAAAACATACCCCGTTAGAATTCGGTTTAAACAAACAATTTGCGCACGTAAAAAAATATAAGCGATTATATGAAGGTTGAAGCGCTATATATTTACAATTCGTAAATAAAGATAGCGAGATGAGAAAGGATGAAATGATATGAATGAAAAAAATATGCAGTTTTTACAAATCGCAATGAAATATTTACCAGAGGCAAAAGCAATTTTAGATGATCATGGAGTGGCACTTGATATGGAGAAAGCCCAGCCGGTATTAGAATTGTTAATGAAAGTGATGAATGAAGCATATGAACTAGGCAAGACAGAAAAATAATTTGTTTATTAGGAAGGAAAGCCGACAATTGTTGGCTTCTTTTTTATGGAGAAAATATAAGGAAGGAATGAAGGGGATTTCTTTGCGTAAAGTTTCACGTTCCGACGAAATATATTCTAGACAAATAAACATTTATGTTTTAGAATTAGTACCACGTCATAATATTTGATATAAAACGGAGGGCTGCAATGTGAATGTAGGCATTTTAGGAATCGGAAGATATGTGCCAGAAAAAGTAGTCACAAATCATGATTTAGAGAAGATAATGGACACATCCGATGAATGGATTCGTACAAGAACGGGAATATCGGAGAGACGAATTGCCGATGATACAATAGATACATCATATATGGCTGTTGAAGCCTCTAAAAAAGCAATAGAAGATGCGGGAATTACTGGTGAGGATATAGATTTGATTTTAGTTGCAACTGTAACACCGGATCATTCTTTTCCTGCTGTAGCATGTATGGTCCAGGAACAAATTGGTGCAACACATGCAGCTGCAATGGATTTAAGTGCAGCATGCGCTGGCTTTATGTACGGGATGATTACAGCTCAGCAATTTATTCAAACAGGTACTTATAAACACATATTAGTGGTAGGCAGCGATAAATTATCGAAGATTGTCGACTGGAAAGATCGCAATACAGCAGTTTTATTCGGAGATGGAGCAGGAGCTGTTGTTATGGGAGCTGTTTCAGACGGTAAAGGAATTCTTTCATTTGAATTAGGAGCAGATGGAAGAGGTGGAAAGCACCTTTATCAAGACGAATATGTTATGATGAACGGCAGAGAGGTCTTTAAATTCGCAGTTCGCCAACTTGGTGATTCTTGTCTCCATGTTTTAGATAAAGCAGGTCTCACAAAAGCTGATGTTGACTTTTTAGTTCCGCATCAAGCAAATATTCGTATTATGGAATCTGCAAGAGAGAGATTAGATTTGCCACAAGAAAAAATGAGTAAGACGATTGAAAAGTTTGGAAACACATCTGCTTCTTCTATTCCAATTGCTATGGTAGAAGAATTGGAAAAAGGACGAATTCAAGATGGGGATCTTATCATACTCGTTGGCTTTGGTGGTGGATTAACATGGGGGGCAGTTGCTCTTCGTTGGGGTAAATAAGGACTGAGAGAAAAAAGGAGTGTATTTTGTATGGAAAAAAAGAGGGTCGTAATTACTGGATTAGGAGCTGTAACGCCAGTTGGAACAGATGTTGAAACTGCTTGGGAAAATATTAAAAATGGTGTATCTGGAATCGGACGACTAACACGATTAGATCCAGAGCAATTTCCAGCAAAAGTAGCAGCAGAAATTAACGACTTTGAAGTCGAAAAATATATTGAGAAAAAAGAAGCGCGTCGCATGGATCGATTTACACAATATGCGGTAGCGGCAGCAAAAATGGCAGTTGCTGATGCGAAATTAGAAATTACAGAAGAAAATGCACCGCGCATTGGTGTATGGATTGGTTCTGGAATTGGGGGTATGGAAACATACGAAGAACAATTCAAAATCTTCATGGAAAAAGGCGCGCGCCGCGTAAGTCCGTTCTTCGTACCGATGATGATTCCTGATATGGCAGCTGGTCAAGTATCGATTGCGACAGGTGCAAAAGGAATTAACACTTGCTCCGTAACAGCTTGTGCATCAGGAGCAAACTCAATTGGAGATGCTTTTAAAGTCATTCAGCGCGGGGATGCTGATGCGATGATTGCAGGGGGGGCAGAAGCGCCTCTTACGCATATGGCATTTGCAGGATTTAGTTCAGCGAAAGCATTAACATTTAATGAAGATCCAGCGACTGCATGTCGTCCATTTGATAAAAATCGCAGCGGTTTTGTCATGGGAGAAGGTGCAGGTATTCTTATTCTTGAAGAATTAGAACATGCATTAGCACGCGGTGCTCATATTTATGCAGAAGTTGCTGGTTATGGTGCAACAGGAGATGCATTCCATATTACACTACCTGCGCCAGGTGGTGAAGGCGGCGTGCGCGCAATGCGTCAAGCCTTAGCTGATGCAGGTCTTAAACCAGAAGATATTGACTACATTAATGCGCATGGTACAAGTACAGATGCCAATGAAAAATATGAAACAATGGCGATTAAAGAAGCATTTGGTGAACATGCATATAAAGTAGCAATTAGTTCCACGAAATCAATGACAGGTCACTTATTAGGAGCAGCTGGTGCTGTTGAGGCAATTTTCTCTATTAAGTCCATTACAGATGGAGTCATTCCTCCAACAATCAACTATGAAACACCAGATCCAGAATGTGATTTAGATTACGTACCAAATGAAGCAAGACATCAAGAAGTCCGCGCCGTATTAAGTAACTCATTAGGATTTGGCGGACATAACGCAGCGCTAGTATTTAAGGCATATAAATAATGAGAACGAAAGAGGCTGTCCAAAGTAGGGCGGCCTCTATTTATTTTTGTCCTTAATGTGCCCTCTTCTTTTTCTGCATATATATAAGAAAAGGAGGTAGGTAAGATGGGGGTTATTCAAACTGCTAATTGGATGAGATTATATTATGGACGCCCAGAAAAGCTGTGCGAGAAGTTTACAAAGTATATTCCATTACCAAAAGAGCAGCTATATCGATTTCTCATTTCAAAAGGTATGTATCGTCCTGTGCGAAAAGGTGAAAATGAAATTCGGCAATTAGAAGAAAAACAAATTTGGACAAAATTGTCCGCAGAATATGAAGCGTTAAAAAAATGGTTAGGAGGTCCGGATGTTCCGGTCTTTCTTTTACTATCAGATCCATATAATCGCACCGTACAAGAGGAGTACAATGGAAAAGCTGGTTTAACAATGCGGCATGTTATCTTTTTATTTGTATGCGGGAGAAATTCGATTCAAGAATTAAAAGCGTTGCTGACTCATGAATATCACCACATATGCCGACTGCATCAAATCGTCAAAAGAGAACAGGAGTATACGTTATTAGATACAATGGTCATGGAAGGATTGGCAGAACAAGCCGTTATAGAACGACATACAGAGCAGGCGTGCGCCCCGTGGACGTTATATTTTTCAAAAGAAGAAGCGTTGTATTATTGGAAGAAAGTAATAAAAGAGAAACGAGATATAAGGAGAGGGACAAGGGAGTATGACGCTATTTTAAATGGAATCGGACCGTATCCGAAAATGTTAGGGTATGGGGTAGGTTTTCATATTGTAAAAGAATGCGTGGAAGTAACAAAAGAAAATACGCTTTCTTTCATGTCTATCGATGCCAAGCATATATTAAAAAAGGCGAATGCATTTGCTGAATAGTCACTTTGGGAACTTGGCGATGCCAAGTTCTTTTTCGTCATTAAAATAATAAGTAGAATATATTTCCTTACATGGAATAAATTTTACCGAAAATGAACATAATGATTGGTACAAATAGTAGTGAAGTGAGGGGTAGAGAAATGTTATATCTGCATGATGTATGGGTAAATTGGTTTGAAGGTGAAGAAAATGGGTATAACGTTTGTCATTTTTACGAATGGCGGAAAGATGATACGATTGAATTGTTAGATCAAGTGCCATTATTAAAAGTAGATGCCACATTATATCATTACATCGAGAACGAATTATTAGAACTTCCACAACAATTATTGGAAGACGTACATCATAAAGCTTATATTCGTAAAAATCATGAACGTTTGCAACAAGAGTATTGCTTCGTTGTTACAGATGGAAGAGGAATTATCGCTGTAGATACAATTGGATACAATGTACCAATTCGAAAGAGTAGACTGATTCCTCGTCAAGAGCAAATGGTGTATGAGATGGTGGAGAATGTACAAGCAGAGAAGTACAAGTTTCAAATGGAAGAAACGGAAAAAGAACATCATATTTTATCACCATCACCTCATATTATGAACGGATTAACCCGTAAAGAAAGACAGTTAAAGCAATTATTATTTATGGCGTTAGATCAATTACATACAACGAAAAATCCAGCTGAAATTCGCTATTGGTACACAGAGTGGGATCCATCTGCTTATGGAGCAGTTCAACATATGGAATTTGAAGATGTTTGGAAACAGCTTTATGAAGAAGCGAAAAACGGCTGGTCAGAAAAGCATGAACAGCTATGTGAACGCCTTGTAAAAGGACAACCATTCTTTGAAAAGTTATGGGAAATGGAGAACGAGCAGAAAGTAAACTAAAAAACCGCCGCAATGGGCGGTTTTTTTAGTTGATTTTAGAGTAGCAGAGCGAGCTGTCTGCGCTTTTTGTAGAATCCAGTTCCGGCAGCAAGCTCTTCGTGTCTAAGAACCTTCCGCATAAGAAGGCAAAGAACGCCTTCTATGCGAAAGAACCTTAGCCAGTCAGAGCTGAGCGAGCCGCCTGTGCTTTTTGATGGAATCCAGCTCTGGCGTCGAGAATGTTCGGTGGCTTCGCGCCTTCCTGCGAGGCAAAGAGCGCCTCTACGTCAGGAGCTCCATCCCCCTCACATTTTAAGCGAGCCGCTTGTGCTTTTTGATGGAATCCAGCTCCGGCGGCGAGAATGTTCGGTGGCTTCGCGCCTTCCTGCGAGGCAAAGAGCGCCTCTACGTCAGGAGCTCCATCCCCCTCACATTCTAAGCGAGCCGCCTCCGCTTTTTATGTTACCTACGTTTTCTGCTTAGTCCCATTGCGTTTTCTACTTTGCGCAGTTGTTTTATTGCGACGCGGTTTGCTTTTTCGGCACCTTTGTCTAGGATTTCGTCTAGTTCTGGAGAGTTGATTAGTTCGTTATATTTTTCTTGGATTGGTCGGATTGCTTCTGCGACTACTTGTGCTAGGTCGCCTTTGAAGTCACCATATCCTTTTCCTTCATATTGTGCTTCTAGTTTTTCAATTGTTTTTCCAGAGAATGAAGAGTAGATTGTTAATAAGTTTGAGATACCAGGTTTGTTTTCTTTATCGAATTTTACGATACCGTCAGAGTCTGTTACGGCGCTTTTAATTTTCTTTTCAATTGTTTTTGGTTCATCAAGCATGCAGATCATTGCCTTTGGATTTGGATCCGATTTACTCATTTTTTTCGTAGGTTCTGTTAATGACATAATGCGCGCACCTACTTTTGGAATGCGAATTTCAGGAATTGTGAAGACTTCGCGATAACGTTTATTAAAGCGTTCTGCTAAATCACGTGTTAGTTCCATATGTTGTTTTTGATCGTCACCAACTGGTACGATTTCAGTGTTGTAAAGTAAAATATCAGCTGCCATTAATGGTGGATACGTAAGCAGTGCAGTTGGAACAGATTCGCGGCCAGCTGCTTTATCTTTATATTGCGTCATGCGTTCTAATTCTCCAACAGATGCGATGGATTGCATAATCCATCCTAATTGAGCATGTGCTGGAACTTCGGATTGGACAAATAAAGTTGCTTTTTCCGGATCAATGCCGCATGCAATATATAATGCCGCAAGACTGCGAATATTTTTGCGAAGTTGTACAGGATCTTGAGGGACTGTAATCGCATGTTGGTTTACAATACAGAAATAGCAGTCATGTTCATTTTGAAGTTCTGTAAATTGTTTCATTGCTCCTAAATAGTTTCCAAGCGTAATGGTTCCACTTGGTTGAATACCAGAAAAAATAACTGACATACATCATTCCTCCTTAAATTTTCAATAATGAATGATTGAAGAGCAGGCTACTATGAATTGGTTGTCAGGGTGGAGAAGGGCTAAGCGAGCCGCCTGTGCTTTTTGATGGAATCCAGCTCCGGCGGCAAGAATGTTCGGTGGCTTCGCGCCTTCCTGTGAGGCAAAGAGCGCCTCTACGTCAGGAGCTCCATCCCCCTCACATTCTAAGCGAGCCGCCTCCGCTTTTTAAATAAAAAAAGTCCATTCATCCCTTATGACAATAGGGACGAATGGACCGCGGTACCACCCTAATTATTTCACAGTTGTGAAATCTCTTTAATCCATTTAACGTTTGGATTACGCCAAAGCCTACTTCTTTCGGTTCGGTTTGGTGCTCAAAAGCCCATTCCATATTGTGTAATTACTTGTTTGCACCGACCACAAGCTCTCTGAAATTACTACAATATGTACTCTTCTTTATCATTGCATCGTATTAGATTTATTCTTTGATAACGATCGTTCTTGAATAAGAATGAACGATCGTTATTGTGATAACAAAATGTTTGCAAATCATTATATCATTACGAAAGATGGTTTGCAAACTACATCAGAATGGTGACACTAATGATTGTTGAAAGGGCTGCTAGTAGAAGACCTGCGAGACAAATTGGATAGGTCCATTTGAATGAATATGTTTTATAGATCCGTTCTTTTTTATCTTCAGGTGCTTCCAGTTCTTCAATAAGAGATTCAATTTTTTTGTTCGTTCCAAATACTTTTTGGAAGGCGTACATCGTTACGTTGAAAAAGCCATTTTGAAATAAGAATAAAAAGCCACCCACAATCACAAAAACTAGTGCAATATAAAAAGATAAATTGACGAAATTTAACAAAAAATGAGGTGAAGAGAGCAAAGCACCGATACTAGAAACGATGATTGCTATGAAAATTAGTATACAAGTATGGAAAAAAATTTGTTTCAAAATGTTCCCCTCCGTAAAAAAATTTTACTGGAATTATTATACTATGAAAGTTATAATGAGTAATATAATTAATTATTTGAAAATTATACGCAATTGTAAGTTGTATTTCAATATGGTGGAATCAATGCTAAGTTATCCCTTTATCAAAAAATAAATATTTTATTTAAAATTTTAACAAAAAAACAAAAAATTATATTCACAATTGTTGTATTATATGTATAATGAAAATTGTAGAAACTTGGAGATTATTCTTTCAATTTCTAGCGAATTGGGTACAGGACGTGCAATTAGGGGAGGCAGTGCAGCTATGAAGAGAAAGATACCATTATTACTTGCGTCAACATTGACTGTAAGCATGTTACTTGGGGCTTGTAGTTACCAAAAAGATGATGGAAAAGCAAAAGGGAAAGAAGCGGCATCTAGTAGTAATGGAAAGCCGATTCTGAATTTGACAGAACCATCAGAAATTCCGTCAATGGATGCATCATTAGCATCAGATTCAGCATCATCAACAGTGTTAAACAATACGATGGAAGGATTATATCGTATTGGTGAAAAACAAAAAAGGATGCCTGGTGTTGCAGAATCATTCGAAAAGTTGGATGACGGTAAGAAGTATATATTCAAGTTGAGAAAAGATGCGAAATGGTCAAACGGCGATCCTGTCACAGCGAAAGATTTTGTATATGCATGGAAAAGAGCAGTAAATCCAGATACAAAAGCAACATATTCTTATATTATGTTTGATATTAAAAATGCAGAGAAAATTCATAAAAGAGAATTGTCACCGGATCAATTAGGAGTCAAGGCGGTTGATGACTATACATTAGAAGTGGAATTAGACAACCCAATTCCTTATTTTGTTGATTTAACAGTGTATCCTGTATTTTATCCGCTGAACGAAAATTTTGTGAAGTCACAAGGAGATAAATTTGGTTTAGAAGCCAATACAACTTTGTATAATGGACCATTTGTGATGAGTGAATGGAAGCATGAACGTAGTTTCCAACTTAAGAAAAATCCATCCTATTGGGATAACAAAACTGTTAAAATCGAAGAGATTAACTTTAATATTGTAAAAGATACAGCAACGAATGTGAACTTATATGAAACAAATGCGATTGATCGTACACCATTAAGCTCGGAATTTGTAGATAAGTTTAGACAAAGTTCAGAGTTTAAAACGAGAGAAGAAAATGGGGTTGCCTATTTAAGATTTAATCAGAAAAATCAGTTCTTACATAATAAAAATTTACGAAAAGCAATCTCCATGTCTTTTGACCGTGAAAATATCGCGAAAGTTATTTTAAATAATGGAGCGATTGGTGCTTACGGATTTGTTGGAAAAGATTTTGCTGAAGGTCCAAATAAAAAAGATTTTCGCGCTGAAAATGGTAAGTTAGTTAAAACGGATACAAAAGAAGCAAGAAAACTTTGGGAAGCCGCGAAAAAAGAGCTTGGAACTGATAAAGTTGAACTATCAGTTTTAAACTTTGATGATGACGATTCCAAAAAAGTTGGTGAGTTCTTAAAAGGTGAAATTGAGAAGAATTTACCAGGTGTAACCATTCATATAAAACAACAACCGTTTGCGCAAAAAATGAAATTGGAAGACTCAGGGGAATATGATATTTCACTTGCTGTTTGGAGTCCTGATTATCCAGATCCAATTTCATATTTAGATATGTTTGTGACAAATGGTACGCAAAACAAAACAGGATACTCAAACCCAAAATATGACGAATTCATTCAAAAAGCAAAAACAGACACAAAAGATTTACAAGCTCGTTGGAATAATCTTCTAGAGGTTGAAAAAATGTTAATAAAAGAAGACGCTGTTATTGCACCAATATTCCAAAAAGGATCTGCCTATGTTATAAAAGATGGTGTGAAAGACATTATTCCAATTTCTTATGGTGGTAAACTAACATATAAATGGGCGTCCGTTGAAAAATAGTAGTTTTTATCGGCAGCCCGATTGGTGAGGATTCATAATCAGTAGGGGATGAAGAACCCCCTGCTGATTAAAGTTTCACTTAATTTCATCGTTTATAAAGGGGATATGTCCATGATGGGCATATGCTCTTATTTTAAAAATATAAAAGTAAGAATATTTAAAACTATCTTATTGCTTTTGAAAAAAATGGGGAGGTGCTTGACTATGGGACGTTATGTATTAAAGCGTTTCGTATATATGTTTTTGACATTATTTTTAATTACATCATTAACATTCTTCTTAATGAAATTATTGCCGGGTTCTCCACTCAAAAATCAGGAGAAATTATCTCCGGAACAAAAAGAAATCATTTTGGAGAAATATGGTTTAAATGATCCGGTACCAGTGCAGTACGCACGCTATTTAGGAAACTTAGCAAAAGGCGATTTAGGAGTATCGTTCCAATATGATAATCGTCCGGTAACGGATATGATTGCAGAACGTATTGGACCATCCGCCCAGCTCGGTTTTCAGGCAATTCTTTTAGGGTCATTTATTGGGCTAATTTTAGGAATTATTGCAGCACTTCGAAATAATACATGGGTCGATTATGGGGCGACGATTATTTCCGTACTCGGAATGTCGGTACCATCCTTTGTATTTGCAGCACTATTACAATATTTCGTAGGGGTAAAACTCGGCTGGTTCCCAGTTGCATTCTGGAAAGGACCTGAATTTACAGTTATGCCAACAATCGCTTTATCGATGGCAGTTATTGCAACAATCGCACGTTTTGCTCGTGCTGAATTAATTGAAGTAATGCAAGCTGATTATATTTTAACAGCGAAGGCAAAAGGAATTAGTCAAGGCGTCATTATTGTGAAACATGCTCTTCGTAATGCACTGATTCCAGTTGTTACAATTTTAGGGCCGATGGTTGCAGGGTTGATTACAGGAACACTTGTTATTGAGCAAATTTATGCTGTTCCTGGACTTGGGGAACAATTCGTTAAGTCGATTACATTAAATGATTATACAGTTATTATGGGGACAACAATTTTCTATAGTGCAGTCTTTATTTTCGTTATTTTCATCGTAGATATTTTATATGGAATTATTGATCCTCGTATTCGTTTAGCGGGAGGGAAAAAATGATGAAAGATGTACAAAAATTATCTCCAGATTTATTTCAACCAGCAAATCAAAGTAATGTTGATAATGAAGTCATTGCCCGTCCGAGCTTAACGTTTTGGCAAGATGTAAGAAAACGCTTATTTCAGCATAAAGGTGCAATGTTCGGTCTTGTATTATTAGTTATTATTACATTACTAGCGATTTTTGGACCGATGGTAAGTAAGTATTCTTATAAAGATCAAGACTTAAGTCGTGCGAAATTGCCACCAAAAATTCCAGTGCTCGAAAATATTCATTGGTTACCATTTGATGGAACAGACCAATATGGTGTGGATCAATATAAAAAACGTGATATTAAAGAGTCTTTCTGGTTCGGTACAGACGACCTAGGTCGCGATTTATGGACAAGAACATGGGATGGGACACGTGTATCATTATATATCGCGCTTTTAGCAGCTGCGATTGATTTAATTATCGGGGTTGCATACGGAGGGATTTCAGCGTTCTATGGTGGACGAGTAGATAATATTATGCAGCGTGTTATGGAAATTATTAACGGTATTCCGTATTTAATTATCGTTATTTTAATGGTAATCATTATGGGATCTGGTATATGGTCAATTACACTTGCGATGGCGATTACAGGTTGGATTGGGATGTCACGTATCGTTCGTGGACAAGTATTAAAATTAAAAAATCAAGAATATGTATTAGCATCACGTACACTAGGTGCCACAAACACACAATTAATTATCAAACATTTAATTCCAAACGTAATGGGGCCGATTATCGTTATGACAATGTTCACAATTCCAACTGCGGTGTTTGGTGAAGCGTTCTTAAGTTTCATTGGTCTTGGTATTCAGCCACCATTTGCATCACTTGGCTCACTTGTAAATGATGGTTACAAATCCATTCAAACGTATCCACATATGATGTTCATCCCTGCGATTGTCATCAGTATGTTAATTTTAGCATTTAACTTAATGGCGGATGGATTACGCGACGCGTTAGATCCAAAAATGCGTAAGTAAAAGAGGGGAGAGGTAAAGAATGAAAAAATTGCTAGAGGTAAAAGATTTACAAGTCTCCTTTGATACGCATGCAGGTGAAGTACAAGCTGTACGCGGTGTTACTTTTGATTTGAAAAAAGGAGAAACATTAGCGATTGTAGGGGAGTCTGGTTCCGGAAAATCAGTGACTTCCAAGGCGTTAATGGGATTAATCCCAAATCCGCCAGGACGTATTAAAAAAGGAGAAATTTTATTTGAAGGTCGTGACTTAACAAAACTAACAGAAAAAGAAATGCAGGCTGTGCGTGGAAAAGAGATTGCGATGATTTTCCAAGATCCAATGACGTCCCTCAATCCAACGATGACAATTGGCAATCAAATTATGGAAGGCCTTATTAAGCATCAAGGAATGAGCAAAGCGGATGCTCGCAAAGTTGCATTAGAGCTTCTTGACCTTGTTGGGATTCCAAATCCAGATGCTCGTTTAAAACAATATCCGCACCAGTTTTCCGGTGGTATGAGACAGCGTGTTGTAATTGCAATGGCACTAGCTTGTAATCCGAAATTATTAATTGCCGATGAGCCGACAACTGCACTTGACGTTACGATCCAAGCACAAATTTTGGAATTAATGAAAGATATTCAGCAAAAAACAGAAGCAGCTATTATTTTTATTACGCATGATTTAGGTGTAGTGGCAAATGTTGCTGATCGTGTCGCTGTTATGTATGCGGGGAAAGTTGTTGAAATCGGAACAGTTGATGAAATTTTCTATAACCCGAAACATCCATATACGTGGGGCCTTATTGCTTCTATGCCAAGTTTAGATGGTTCTGAAGAAGAACTATATGCAATTCCGGGAACGCCACCAGATTTATTAAAGCCGCCAAAAGGTGATGCGTTCGCACCACGAAATCCACAGGCTTTAAAAATTGATTTTGAAATGGAGCCACCTTTATTTAAAGTGAGTGATACACATTATGCGGCAACTTGGTTACTTCATGAGCAAGCGCCGGAAGTAAAACCACCAGCAGCTGTTGAAAAACGTATTCTTCAAATGAAAGCAGGTGAACAACATGACTAAACAACGTGAAAAATTAATTGAAGTAAAAAATGTAAGTCAACACTTCAACGTAAGTGGTGGTGTTGTTAAAGCGGTTAATAATATTTCATTTGATATTTACCGCGGAGAGACATTTGGTCTTGTAGGAGAATCTGGTTGTGGAAAATCGACAACTGGAAGAACGATCATTCGTTTATATGATGCAACAGCTGGAGAAGTATTATTTGATGGTGAAAATGTACATGGTAAAAAATCTCGAGCAGAACTAAAAAAATTCAACCGAAAAATGCAAATGATTTTCCAAGATCCATATGCATCGTTGAACCCTCGTATGACAGTAGGAGATATTATTGCAGAAGGCATTGATATTCACGGATTAGCAAAAAATAAAAAAGAACGTATGGATCGTGTGCATGAGCTATTAAAAACAGTTGGTTTAAATAAAGAACATGCAAACCGTTTTCCGCATGAATTCTCAGGTGGACAACGTCAGCGCATCGGGATCGCTCGTGCCTTAGCGGTAAAGCCTGAATTTATTATTGCCGATGAGCCAATTTCAGCGCTTGACGTATCCATTCAAGCACAAGTTGTCAACTTAATGAAAAAACTACAAAGAGAAAAAGGGTTAACATACTTATTTATTGCCCATGATCTATCGATGGTAAAATATATTAGTGATCGCATTGGTGTTATGTATCGTGGTCAAATTGTAGAATTGGCGAGCAGCGATGAATTATATGAAAATCCAATTCATCCGTATACAAAATCTTTACTTTCAGCGATCCCACTTCCAGATCCAGATTATGAGCGAAATCGTAAACGTATTGTATACGATCCATCTCAGCACCAATATGGAAGTGAAGTACCAACAATGCGAGAAATTCGCCCGGGACATTTTGTTTTATGTTCGGAAGCTGAGTATAAGAAATATAAAGGAATTTATCAATAAAAAAAGCGGCTTTCATTGCCGCTTTTTTTATGCTTGCATAGGCACTGTTTCTTCTTGTACTTCTGGTTTAACAAGCGCATAATTTTCCCACAATCGACTTCTCCAGCGGAAGAACATAATAATCGCACGTGTCCATTCATCAATTGCGATTGCTAGCCAGATTCCAGGAAGTCCCATGTGTAAATAAAATACAAAAAAGTATCCGAGTGGTAAGCTCATTAACACCATAGAAAAAGCTCCGATGAGAACAGGATATTTGGCGTCACCTGCTGCACGCAGTGAATTGATAATAACGATATTCATCGTGCGTCCTGTTTCTAATAGAATGCTGAGTAAAAGAACGGTCGCCCCTAACGCGATTACATCTGGATTATGTGTAAATAATTGCATTAATTGTATGCGGAATGTAATTACGAGAATGACCATACATAAAGTGACAAATAGAGCCCATTTCACACTTTTCCATACGCGTACATAAGCTTCATCTTGCTTACTTCCACCAACTAAACGCCCAACGATAATCGCTGTTCCCATTCCAATCGCGATAGCAAATAAATATGTGAACATGGAAATATTGGTTGCGTATTGTCTAGCGGCTAATGAATCAGCCCCTAAATACGTTGCGTAGTATAGAAAGACAATTTGACAAGCTTGGTACATGACTTGCTCAAAGGCAGAAGGAATTCCGATTTTTAAGATTTTTCCTACATATTCTTTCGATAGAGTAAAGTAATAGGTCAATTTGACGCGGTATTCCATCACACGATAAAGCAACCAGAAGAAGACAATCAATGCGATCAGTCGGCTGAATGCAGAAGATATCGCCGCTCCTTGTACTCCAAGTTCAGGCATACCGAACTTTCCGAAAATCAGCATATAGTTTCCAGCAATATGAAGAATATTCATTCCGAATGAAATAAACATGGCTTGTTTTGTAAATCCATGTACACGAATAATAGCAGCAAGTGAATTAATAATTGCTTGAAGAAAAATTGCTCCGCCAACAATGGATAAATAATTTTGAGCGTAAATTAATACATCACCTTGTAAATTCATTGCCGCCATCATATGTTTTGCAAACAAAAGAAAACCGGCGCTTATTACAAGCCCGACTACCAAGTTTAATGTAACTGCTAGTGCTGATATTTTAGAGGCTTCCATATATCGTTTCGATCCGAGGTATTGAGATACAACAATCGCAGCGCCGTTTCCGATTACTTCCAGTACTAATATTGCAATGTGGAGATATTGATTGGCTGCACCAACGCCTGATACAGCATCATCAGATAATGCACTTAACATAAACGTATCGGCAATCCCCATTAACATAAACAGAAAAACTTCTAAAAAAATAGGCCAAGTTAAGAAAAATAAATTTAACTTCTCCTCTTTTATATCTTTTGCATGAAGAGCTGTCATTACGTCCCCCTCTTTACAAACATTGTTTTTTAGCAAAGTGTATCTTATCATACTTTATTAACACTTGCATGCATTTTGTTGCGTAATTTATAAAGTTTTTAAACGCGATTTTTCTAGTTAGAATGATTATACAAGTATATCTATGTTTATAAGAAGTGGTTATATTTTGATAATTTTAAGTTACGAAAGCGAAAGAAGTTTTTTTGTATTATAAATAGAAAAAACAGTAATATAAAACGTTTACAAAGAAGTTTATAATAACAGAAAATTTTAATGAAATAGAAAAAAGATACCAAAAAATTATATTTATGTGTATAATATAAATTGTTGGAATATACATATATTTCTTTTTGTTCGAAAATGAAAAGGTTAACATTTGTAGGGGGATGGAATTATGAGGAAAAAACTACCGATTTTCGTAGCATCTACGATGGCAGTAAGTATGGTGTTAGGGGCATGTAGTTATCAAAAAGATGAACCGAAGGCAAAAGGGACTAGCGGTAAAAGCGGTGCAAAGCAAGTCTTAAATTTAATTGAAACACAAGAAATTCCAACGATGGATCCAGCTTTATCAGCCGATTCGCTTTCTGCCGAAGTAATGAATAATACAATGGAAGGATTGTATCGCCTTGGAAAAGGAGATAAATTAGTTCCAGGAATCGCGACAGAATTTAAAAAATCAGATGACGGTAAGAAATATACATTTACATTACGGAAAGATGCGAAATGGTCTAACGGAGATCTTGTAACAGCGAAAGATTTTGAATATGCATGGAAGCGAGCAATTAATCCTGATACGGCTGCAAAATCTGCATATATGATGTACGATATAAAAAATGCTGAAAAGATTAATAAAAAAGAAATGGCACCGGATCAATTAGGGGTAAAAGCCATTAATGATTATACATTGGAAGTAGAATTAGAGCATGCTGTACCATATTTTGTAGACTTATTAATATATCCTTTATTTTATCCTGTAAATGAAAAGTATGTAACAGAGCAAGGGGATAAATTTGGACTAGAAGCGAACACAACACTTTACAACGGTCCATTTGTATTGAGTGAGTGGAAACATGAGAGAAGCTTCCAGATGAAAAAGAATCCATCTTATTGGGAGCATAAAGAAGTAAAATTAGAAGAAGTGAATTTTAATATTGTAAAAGACACAGCTACACCGATTAATTTATATGAAACAAAAGCGGTAGATCGTGCTATATTATTGGCAGAATTTATCGATAAATATAAAGGAAAACCAGACTTTAAAACATTTGAAGAAACAACAGTATTCTTCCTTCGTTTAAATCAAAAAGATCCAGCATTAGCGAATAAAAATATTCGTAAGGCCATTTCGCTTGCTTTTGATAGAAAACCATTTGTGGAGACAATCTTAAACAATGGATCTACAGCAGCAACAGGGTTAATCCCGGGAAATTTCATGTTTGGGCCGAATAAAAAAGATTTCCGGGTGGAAAATGGTGACATTGTGAAACCAAATATAAAAGAAGCTCAAAAATATTGGGAAGCGGGTAAAAAAGAGCTTGGTAAAAATGAAATTGAATTAGAATTATTAAATGAAGATGTGGAATTGTCGAAAAAAACAGGTGAGTATTTAAAAGGGGAATTAGAAAAGAACTTACCAGGTTTAACGCTGAAAATAAAGCAACAACCATTTGCGCAAAAATTAAAACTAGAAGGTGCTGGCGACTATGTCATGTCATTCACTGGTTGGAGTGCTGATTTTCCAGATCCAATTTCATACCTTGATATGTTTGTAACAGGTGGCACACAAAATAAAATGGGATACTCGAATCCAAAATATGATGAAATAATTATGAAGGCAAAGAAAAATGGGAACGATGCAAATGCTCGCTGGAAAAGCTTACTTACAGCAGAAAAGATGCTGCTAGAAGATGCAGCGATTGTACCAGTATACCAGCGCGGAAGAGCGTATTTACAAAGAGAAACAGTTAAGGATCTATACTTTCATAAATATGGAGGAGATTTAAGCTTTAAATGGACATCTGTTGAATAATTAAATCATTTCGTTAAAAAGGAAGAAACAGGAGTCAAACGGCTCCTGTTTCTTAATACACACGTTTTTTATAAATATCGTTTCCGCCTACTTGTTTCCAACCAGATTGTATGTCAGAGCTTCGCTTCACAAATTTCAATTTTTCTTTCCTACCGAAAAATTTTTCCCCTATTCCATTTGTAATAACACCAATGAATGCTGTAATTCCGATGACGAGGGCCGCAACAATTGCAAAATCCATAAAAAAAGCAATCATGTAAAAATTCCCCCTTTCTCTCTTTATCATTTATTGTATGAAAAAAAAGATATAAAAGAAAGAAATATCAGAAAAAAACATAAATGAGCTAGACAGTTCATGATAGATTTGATAAAATAAAAGAGAACAGATGTTCCTTTTTGTAAGTATTACATTTGTAAGTTGTTTTACTAAGAAAATGTAAGAAATCCTGTTTTTTATTCAGATTTATTTATGCTGGAACGGGAAAATATATGTGAAAAAAGCTTTAACAATGCGTGATTCCGATATGTAACAGAGGGGTGAATTCGATAGAAAAATACAGTGTTACCATGTTTCGTATTGGAGTAAAGGAGCATTTGGATTTTCTTGTTAGAAAGGAAATTTACTGTATATTTCTTACTGATTCTATTGTATAATGATTATAGAAGTTACTTATTAAAAGTAATTATTATGTGTTTGAAAAATACTTCTTGAGCTGTTGCTTACACGGAAAGCCATTTTTTATTTTCTTGTAAGACAAGTTATAGTAAGGAATTGCTGAAAGTAGAAATTTAAACTGTAATTAGTACAGAAATTGTACTCTTTAAGGAGAGTGAGTCTTGTATGGTAACATTATATAGTTCTCCAAGCTGTACGTCTTGTAGAAAGGCAAAATTATGGCTAGAGGAAAATCATATTCCCTATACAGAACGTAATATTTTCTCAGATCCATTAACGATTGAGGAAATTAAAGAAATTTTACGTATGACAGAAAGCGGGACGGATGAGATTATTTCAACTCGCTCGAAAGTTTTCCAAGAATTAAATGTTAACTTAGAATCTTTACCACTTCAAGATTTATATAAGATGATTCGTGATTATCCAGGTATTTTACGTCGTCCAATTATGATTGATGAAAAACGCCTGCAAGTAGGGTATAATGAAGACGAAATTCGTCGTTTCTTACCACGTACAGTAAGAACATTTCAATTACGCGAAGCACAACGTCTTGTAAATTAATAATAAAGTTATGTATATGAAAACCTTCTACTTATTATAATGAGTAGAAGGTTTTTGTATAAGAAAATATACCAATTATGTGTTATTCATTCGTGTTACGCGGTTTTACGTGCTGAACAATGATTCCGATAGCGAGAACTGTCAAAACGAAAAGGAACGGAATGCCAGCTGTAAAAGTAGGATTTTGATGAAAGAATGTTGCGAGTCGTGCCTCATGTGTAATCATTTTTCCGGCTGTGTAAGCAAGAATCGCTCCGCCGCAATAAATAAGAAGAGGAAAGCGTTCCATCAATAATAAAATAAGTTTGCTGCCCCAAATAATAATCGGAATAGAAATGAATAGACCGACTATGACGAGAAGAATATTTCCGTGGGCCGCTCCAGCGATGGCAAGAACATTATCAAATCCCATGACAAGATCAGCAAATACAATTGTTCGAACAGCTTGAAAGAGAGTTGTTTTTGCTTGAATAGAAGAAAGATCATTGCTATTATCAGTAAGTAAATTGACGGCAATCAGTGTCAGTAAAATGCCGCCAATCAGTTGCAAGAAGGGAATATCAAGTAAATAGACAGCGAGTATTGTGAGAAAAATTCGTAGTACAATGGCTAAGCTAGTACCTATAAAGATGGCTTTGTTCCGTTTAGATTCAGGTAAGTTCCGGCTAGCTAGTGCGATGACAATCGCGTTATCGCCACCTAATACAACATCAATACCGACAATCATAAGTATAGATGTTAAAAAATCTACCCCCATTGTTTTGCCTCCATTATTCTGTTTTAATGAGTGGTTATGTATGGAATACAAAAGTTTCATAAGTTTGATTTCCATGTTTCGAAATCTCACTAAGAAATGAACTGTAGTATATTGTACGGTGTAATTCGTAAATGTATGTCCAATTTTTTCATAAAGGTCGCGAAGGTTTTTATTAACTAATCGTTAAGGTGCTGTTCTTAGGAATCTCCCGCTTCAAACAGCTCGTAAGAGTGTGAAGTGAGGGGAGTTCAAAGAGCTAGGCGGATAACTGTTTTTGCAAAATAAAATAATTTTATTTCCATTCTGGAGAATCTTATCATAAAATGAAAGTACAAGAATCTATTGATTTGTCATATGAGTGGGGAATCCCTTCATAACAATTCCAAATAGGAAGGGAGAGTTGGATTTTGGATATTGAAAGAATTAATGATCATACGATGAAATTTTTCATTACGTACGTTGATATAGAGGATAGAGGATTTAATCGCGAGGAAATTTGGTATAATCGCGAGCGAAGTGAACAATTATTTTGGGAAATGATGGATGAAGCACGTGATTACGATGACTTCTTTATTGATGGACCATTGTGGATTCAAGTACAAGCGTTAGACAAAGGGATTGAAGTGCTTGTAACGAAAGCACAGCTTTCAAAAGATGGACAAAAATTAGAATTACCGATAGGTCTCGATAAAATTATTGATATTCCTCTAGATGAAAGCATTGAATCGTTATTTCAACAAGAATTAGAGGAAGAAGGAACGGTTACGAATTTTAATGAAGATGGAACACTTGGATTTTTAATTAAGTTTGAAGATTTTGAAGATGTTATTTCATTAAGTCATCGCCTAATTTTTGAAGATATAAAAGACCAACTATATTCATTTGAAAATCGTTATTATGTATATGTTGAATTCGATGAAGTGCTACACGATGAGGAAGAAATTGACCGTATTTTAAGTATTATTTTAGAATACGGAGAGGAATCTACTTTAACGATTCACCGTGTGAGTGAGTATGGGAAAGAGATTATGAGCGAACATGCACTTGAGACAATTCGTAAGCATTTTCCTTCTAAAACGTAGGCCGATTTCAATTATATGAAATCGGCTTTTTATATGATGGGTATAATAGGGAAAGTATACTTTCGCTAGTAGAAAGCTTTTTTTAGTAAGGGGGGTAGAAATGAAAAATACATTAAAACTACTTTTCTTTTTTGTAGGATTATTTATAGCGTTTGTTTCGTTACGTATGGTTATTGATGTAGCTTTTTATTCAGATGTAATAGGCATACGAAATATTTCGTTTTTAGGTATTACAAGTATTTTATTTACCATTTCAGCATTTTTAATTGGTTGTGTAATTTTCTTAGAAAATAGACACCCTTCTAAAACATTAACATGGCTCATTGTACTAGGCATTTTCCCTGTCATTGGCTTTTTTGCTTATTTATTATTTGGACAAAATTTTCGAAGAAAGCGCATGTTCCAAAAGAAGGCACTTTTGGATGAACAGGCTTTCTTACAGTACAAGGGACATGAAGATTATAGAGAGCGTATTTTACAAAAACATAAACATCAGGAGCTATTATTTCGTTTAGCTGATCGCCTTGGGGCACTGAATATTTCTTTTCAGACGGAAACAAAGGTGTTAACGAATGGTGAAGAAACGTTTCAAGCCATTTTGCAAGGCTTACAAAAGGCGAAGCATCATATTCATATGGAATACTATATTGTGCGCGATGACAAACTTGGGACAAAGATTAAAGATATTTTAATCCAAAAGGTGAAAGAAGGAGTTGTTGTTCGCTTTTTATATGATGCGGTAGGTAGTTTTAAACTTTCAAATGCCTATATTGAAGAATTGAATAAGGCGGGAGTGCAGATGATCCCGTTCTTCCCAGTCCGTTTTCCCATTTTAAATGATAAAATTAATTATCGAAATCATCGAAAAATCGTGGTGATTGATGGGAATGAAGGGTTTGTAGGGGGACTTAATATTGGCGATGAATATTTAGGAGAAAATAAATATTTTGGATTTTGGCGAGATACGCATTTATATTTACGAGGCGAAGCTGTTCAAAGTTTACAATTGATTTTTTTACAAGATTGGTTTTATATGACAGGCGAAGCTGTACTAGCTCCTGAATATTTACAAGCACAATCTGTAGAAGGAGATCATTGGGGGGGCGTACAGCTTGTAGCAGGAGGGCCAGATAACAAATGGGAAACGATTAAACATCTATATTTTGCGATGATTGCCTCTGCGAGAAAATCGATTTGGATTGCTACACCGTACTTTATTCCCGATGATGATATTTTGTCGGCGCTGAAAGTTGCCGCGCTTGCAGGCATTGATGTGCGTTTATTAATGCCGAGCAAACCGGATAAGCGCACAGTCTTTTATGCATCGAGATCGTATTTCCCGGAGTTATTAGATGCAGGTGTGAAAATATATGAATATGAAAAAGGATTTCTGCATAGTAAAGTTGTAATTGTTGATTCTGACTTGGCTTCCATTGGGACAGCAAATATGGACATGAGAAGTTTTCATTTGAATTTTGAAGTAAATGCCTTTTTATATGATACAGGGAGTATTCGAAAACTTGTACAAGATTTTGAAGAGGACTTACAAGTGTCAAGCGAAATTCATGGTGATCATTTTCATAAACGACGCCTGCATAAACGGATTGTTGAATCAACATATCGCTTACTATCGCCATTATTATAAAAAGGTGTTCTGAAGAGAACATCTTTTTTTCTTTAAGGTAGACAGGAATGAGGACGTATGTTGCAGAATGTAACGAAATGTAGAAAGGATGTGGCGCTATTGTTTGTGGCGAAGCGAGAAAACGGTGAAACAATCCACCTTCTCTATCATCAAGATAAGAAAAAATTGCTTATATTACGAGAAAAGGAACGTTTTTTTTGTCCAGCTTGCGGAAAAGAAGTACAATTAAAATTAGGGAATCAAAAAGTTTGGCATTTCGCTCATAAAAATATCGAGCAGTGCATAGGCTCAGCAGAACCTGAATCAAATTATCATATGAGGGGGAAAGAACAGTTATATAGATGGATCATATCGCAAAAGTTCTGCGCCGAAATTGAGAAGTATCTCCCGGAAATTCGTCAGAGACCAGATATTTTAATAGAGAGGAATGGGAGAAGACTGGCGATTGAATATCAGTGCACGTCCATTTCGGCAAATCAATTACAAAAGCGAACATATGCGTATCAGAAAGCAGGCATACAAATCATTTGGATATTAGGCGGTAACCAATTGAACAGAAATGCTACGTATTGGACTTCTATATCTTCTTTTCATGCTTTTTGTATTCAATCTTATCCTCAACCATATCTCTTATTTTTTTGCCCCGATAAAAAAATATTCCAAAAGTGTATATTTTTGATCCCATTCTCTACGAATATTCATTTTGCACATATCATTCCTTTTTCTATACGAACAAGTACATTTGAAAATATTTTTCAGCAAATTCCTTTTCAAAAAGGCGTGTTAGAAAGAGTATGGCAAAATAAAAAGAACTACTTTCGCATGCACGCTCTACCCATTTGGAATGGTCATCAGAAAGCATTGCTTCGTATGTTCTATCAACTGAAAATTTCTCCATCTATTTTTCCCTCTGAAATTGGAGTTCCGCTCCCATCTGCTTTTTCATTTCAAACATCGCCCTTTATATGGCAAGCGTTTCTTTGTCTAGACTTTATGGAGAATTTTAAGCGTGGAGACTATTTTTCCTTACATGCTGTATTTTCTTATGTAAGTAACAAGCGTAACTTGAAAAGACGAATCTTACCGTATTTTCCGCAACATGTATGGAAATTAGCCATTATAGAGTATATGGATTTTTTATGTAGCGCTGGAATAATTGAAAAAGTAGATAAGTATAAGTATCGAAAAGTAAAAGGAATTACGATATTAAAAACAGAGAAGGAAATAAAAGAATATGATACGATTTGTCTAGCACATGCCATATCGCTATTTGAAGCAAAGTATAACATGTGAAATAGAAAAAAGGATATAATAAAAGGGTACCCAGAAGGAATTACATAAGAATCATCGAAATTAAGTAAAGAGTTTAGAAGGAGGGTCTATTCATGTCGGAACAAAATGCAGGAAAAGTATTACCAGATCGCAGTGAAATTGAAGAAAAAAATACGTGGCGTTTAGAAGATATCTTTCAAACGGATGAAGCGTGGGAAAAAGAATTTCAAGCCATAAAAGAGCTATTACCGAAGTTAAATGAGTTTAAGGGTAAGCTTGGTGATTCTGCCGAGTCCTTATTAGCAGCATTACAATATGAAGATGAAATTTCTATGCGGTTAGGAAAATTATATACATATGCACATATGCGTTACGATCAAGATACAACCAATTCTACTTATCAAGCACTCAACGATCGTGCGATGAACTTATACTCACAAGTTTCCAGTAGCACAGCATACATCGTGCCTGAAATTTTAAAGATTTCACAAGAACTGTTACAGTCGTTCTTACAGGAAAATAAAGAATTACGCGTGTATGAACATGCATTAGAAGAGATTACACGTCAGCGTCCTCACGTATTATCTGAGGCTGAAGAATCATTGCTGGCAGAAGCGGCTGAAGTCATGAGTTCTTCAAGTAATACATTTGGGATGTTGAATAATGCGGATTTAAAATTTCCATCGATTAAAGATGAGAATGGAGAGGAAGTAGAAGTTACGCATGGTCGCTATATTCAATTTTTAGAGAGTGATGATCGTCGCGTGCGCCATGATGCTTTTCATGCTGTGTATGAAACGTACGGGAAATTTAAAAATACATTTGCGAGTACTTTAAGTGGTGCGGTAAAACGCAATAACTTCAATGCTCGCGTACGCAAATATGATTCTGCACGTCAAGCAGCATTAAGTAACAATCATATTCCGGAAACGGTATATGATCAACTTATCGAAACCGTACACAATCATTTACATTTATTACACCGTTACATTGATATTCGTAAACGTGCATTAAAACTCGATGAATTACATATGTACGACTTATACACTCCTCTTGTACCAGAAGTGAAAATGAATGTGAAATATGAAGAAGCACAAGAGATTTTATTAAAATCGTTACATGTTCTTGGTGACGAATATGTTGACATTTTAAAAGAAGCATATGAAAATCGCTGGGTAGATGTATACGAAAATAAAGGGAAGCGTAGCGGAGCTTATTCATCTGGAGCATATGGAACAAACCCATATATCTTAATGAACTGGCATGATAATGTAAATAACTTATTTACATTAGCGCATGAATTTGGTCATTCTGTGCATAGTTACTATACAAGAAAAACACAACCGCACGTGTATGGAGATTATTCCATCTTTGTGGCTGAAGTTGCTTCTACATGTAATGAAGCGCTTCTTAATGACTATCTGTTAAAAACAACAGAAGATAAAAAAGAGCGTTTATATTTATTAAATCATTATTTAGAAGGATTCCGCGGAACAGTATTCCGTCAAACGATGTTTGCGGAATTTGAACATATCATCCATCAAAAGGTACAAGAAGGTCATGCAGTAACACCAGATATGTTAACTGAAATTTACTATGACTTAAATAAAACATACTTTGGAGATGCCGTAGTAATTGATAAAGAAATTGGATTAGAATGGTCCCGTATCCCGCATTTCTATTACAATTACTACGTATACCAATATGCAACAGGATTTAGTGCAGCGACTGCTTTATCGAAACAGATTTTAGAAGAAGGAAAGCCAGCAGTAGAGCGCTATATTAATGAATTCTTAAAAGCTGGAAGCTCCGATTATCCAATCGAGGTATTGAAAAAAGCAGGGGTAGATATGACATCACCAGAGCCTGTTAAAGAAGCATTACAAGTATTTGAAGAGAAGTTAAATGAGTTAGAAGCTTTATTATTTGAAAAGAAATAATAGTGAATGCAAAAAGGCGAGAGTGAGGACTCTCGCCTTTTTGCATTAGAGACCTTTAAATCGCTTCCTATAATTGAAATAAGAAAGATTTGTGAGAATGACCCCGAATAAAAGGGGGAGAGCAATCATTTTAGGAAAAGCTTCTAATAAAGAAAGAATGTATAAGAAAAAAGAAATGATGATCCCGAAAAAAAGTAGGAAAATATGGATTTTTTTCATAAAAACACCTCCTAAATTACTTTTTCTATAGCTTATTCAGTAATGAAAACGTTTAGAATGTGACAAAAGTGTGAATTTCGACAAAAGTGCTTGTCATCTGACGTCGAATCTTGTAATATAATAGACGTGAACGAATTCACATACAAACATATACCCCTTTGTTTGAACGTGAAAATTTCTCCCATCCCCTTTAATATTTTTATAAGCCGTAAAGAAAAAGACCTGGTGTTTACACCAGGTCTTTTTCTTTTTTAATCCATTTCCAATAACGTACACATCTCATTTCAATCATTTGCACTTTTCTTTTGAGAGATAATTTCTTTAGCTCCCGTTCTATTTCTTGCTGCGAGCATTCATAAATAAAGGAAAGTTCTTTAGAAGATATGAACTGAACCATTTCTAGTAATCGTTCTAGTGGTGGTAATGGCACTGGTTCCATTTCAAATTTTACAAGTTCTTTTAAGAGCTGAACATATACATCATAAGAATAAATGCCGGCAATTTTGATGCCTTCTTCATCTGAATTTGCATGAAAAAATACGAGAGAAGGAATCTCGGTAATATGCATTTCATTTGTAAATTTTAAATCGCATTGAAATGCTTTTTTTGCACTAATAGAATGTAAGTCTTTTTGAAATTCTTCTGCATCAATCCCGCTTTGTTTCGCGCATGTTAGCAATACGTTTGCATCAGGCTTTAATACATTTTCAAGAAAAATGTACTCCTGGAGTTTTCGCAAAAACCTCGAACCTGCTTTTCGACCTTGCAACTCCGCTGCCTTAATGGCAAGCGAGGCTAAATATGGTGTAGATGCGGCCTCTTGCATATGAACTTTTCCATCACATGAAAATCCATGCAAGCTCGTTGTTTTTTCCCACACAAATCGAATATTAGCAGGTTTATTCCATTTGTGTGAGGAGGGAGTTGCTCCGTCTACTTTTCCAGTTAATATATGTCGTATCGAAAAGTACCCTCCATATTCAAGACATAGTTTCATGACAATTGACTCGATTTCCCAGCAGTCTTTGCAAAGTGGATCAACAAACAAATAGGCTTCTACAGATTTATGTTCACAAGTGGAAGAAGAAGGCATACGCATATGCTTTGCTTCTTGTTTATCCATTACGCTTCACCTATTTCATCTGGAGTGTTGACCATATGTTGTGCAGTTAATGCTAAACGTTCAAAAACAAACTCTCGAATCGGTCCTTGTATGCCTGTATCGTCCATTGCTTGCTTCATACATGATAACCAGGCCTTCGCTCGCTTTGGTGTAATCTCAAAAGGGAGATGACGCGCTCGTAACATCGGATGCCCGTGTTCTTCTGTATATAAGTTTGGACCGCCTAAATATTGTGTTAAAAATTGTTTCTGTTTTCTCGCCGTTTCTGTTAAATCGTCTGGGAAGATGGGAGACAAGTCAGGGTGTTTGCTAACATAGGAATAAAATGTATCGACTAATGTTGCAATGCCTTGTTCACTACCAATCGCTTCAAATGGTGTCATCGGTTGCTTGCTCATCCTTTATAAGCTCCTTTTTCCATCAAGTGTATATTTATTGTAGCAATGGATTGTTACGAAGAGCAACTAAACAGTTTTCCTCCAATCCCTTGCTTATTGTATGTTTCTTGAATAGGTGTATAAATTTAAACGCAAGTGATTACGCATCACTCTTTTTTCCAAACGACAGGGAGTCCTTTGGAATCTAGTTAATAGGATTTCCAGCAGCATAGCATATTCGCTGCTGGAAATTTCAATTTAGCGTGCATCGCTTTGTTTTGCAAGAAAAAAGCGTTGTACTTTATTTTTTGTATGCCGAACAGGGATATTGTATTGATTTAACAAGTGAAGAAAATCAACCTTTCCAGTTAGCTCGTCTTGTACTTCGTATTCAAGTTCATAATCATCGTGATTGTAATAGAAACTATGATCAAATACAAGTATCCCCCCTTTAAAAGTGGTTTCTGCTCTTTCTGTTGTTAAACTTCCCATATACGTTAAAGAAGAAACAGGGATTTGTAAGGCTTGCAGTTGTTTTAATACAGCCCCTGGAATGAGGTGATTTGTTTCGAGCATTGTTTTTGCTTCTTCTTGTGTTAAAGATTGATGAGTTTCAAGCAATCCTGTTTGAGCTGGTTGTTTTAAAGTAAGTGTATAAGTGCCATTTTTATAACGAATACGAAGAGCGGAGCCCGCTTGCTTTAAAGCAAAGTTAGGTGTTTCAAAATAATGATTGACTTGTTTTGTAAATGTTTGAATAGAAAAGGCATCACATAATACCGAAAATTCTTCTTTTGTTACCATATTTTTAAATTCAATTTCAATTTCTTGTGTCATTTGATAAGCTCCTTTATAAAAGTCATCCTTTAGACATTATCTCTTTTTCATAAAATTGGTTCAATGTTTTATTTGTTTGCGTCCATGTTATGATACAATAATAGTGTTGAGTAAGACAGGATGTTGATATGGAGGAGTTAAAGCATGCAAAATAAAATTCAAGTTAAGAGCGTAAAAGAAAGAGAGAATGCTCTTATTTTTTGTGCAGAAAATACTGAAATAGAAGTAAAGGAATTAACAGCACGTAACCATGTACTTGTAGACTCAGATCACTTATCATTTTTATATATTTTAGAAAATGAATCATCTTTCGTATATGTAAGCATTCCGCATACATGCTGGGAAGCGATGCGTGAAGCAATGCAACAAGATAAGAAAATGTTCGTTCATGTAAATGATATGGAGATTGAATTAGAACAATTAAAAGAAGAGTTGGAGTATTTAATTCGTAATATTGAAGGTAATGCAAATTATGGTGAAGAACTTGTGTCAGCGGTAGAGAAAGTATTTCTATAAGGAAATGGATTGACTTTGGTGGTGGTTGAAATGAATCGTAATTGGGAAGAATTTTTGGCCCCTTACCATCAAGCGGTGGCGGAGCTAAAAGTAAAGTTAAAAGGAATGCGAACCCAGTTTACTATGCTAACGGAGCATTCCCCAATTGAATTTGTAACAGGAAGGGTAAAATCGGTAGCAAGTATTATTGATAAAGCAGAAAAACGAGGAATTCCGTTAAATCGACTGAGAGAAGAGATGCAGGATATTGCGGGACTGCGCATGATGTGTCAATTTGTTGATGAAATCAAACCAGTTGTGGAATATCTCCGCAAACGCAATGACTTTGAAATTGTGGAAGAGCGAGATTATGTCACGCAGAAGAAAGAGAGCGGTTATCGCTCTTATCATGTTGTCATTAGTTACCCTGTTCAAACCATTTGCGGAGAGAAGAAAGTGCTGGTTGAAATTCAAATTCGCACGTTAGCCATGAATTTCTGGGCAACCATTGAGCATTCTTTAAATTACAAATATAGCGGGCGTTTCCCAGAAGATATAAAGGTACGTTTGCAACGTGCAGCCGAAGCTGCGTTTTTGTTAGACGAGGAAATGTCTTCGATTCGCTTTGAAATTCAAGAAGCGCAAAAGATTTTTTCAAGGAAACAAGAAGCGAAAGAATCTGAATCATAAATTAAAGGGTGTTGGGCAATGAAATTTACAATTATGTCAAAGGGAGATCAATCATCAAATGCACTTGCGAGTACGATGAAAGAGTATTTGCTTGATTTTGGATTTACAATGGATGAAAAGGAACCCGATATTGTAATTTCTGTTGGGGGAGATGGAACGCTTTTATATGCATTTCATCGCTATTGTCATCGTTTAGGTGAGACAGCGTTCGTCGGTGTACATACTGGACATTTAGGATTCTATGCGGATTGGCTACCGACAGAGGTAGAGAAATTAGTAATTGCGATTGCAAAAACACCATTTCAAGTAGTGGAATATCCGCTTTTAGAAGTGATTATTCGCTATGTGAATGGAGGGAAAGAATCACAGTATTTAGCTCTAAATGAAGCGACTGTAAAAAGGGCAGAAGGTACATTAGTTACGGAAGTAGAAATTCGCGGGGAATATTTCGAAACATTTAGAGGAGACGGGCTTTGTATCTCTACTCCTTCAGGAAGCACAGCTTACAATAAAGCGCTGGGCGGGGCAATTATTCATCCGTCTATTGAAGCGATTCAAATTGCGGAAATGGCATCGATTAATAATCGCGTCTTTCGTACAGTGGGTTCTCCACTTGTTTTACCAAAGCATCATACATGTGTCTTAAAGCCGACTGTAGGAATGAATTTACAAATTACAATCGATCATTTAACAATGGTTCACCAAGATGTGAAATCAATCCAATATCGCGTAGCAAACGAGAAAGTACGATTTGTTCGTTTCCGTCCGTTCCCATTCTGGAAACGAGTTCGTGATTCATTTGTTACGGATGAATAGAAAGGGTTTATCTATTTGAAGAGATTTACATTAAAATGGGATATAACGGAAGCGGAAGAAGGAGTTCTCATTCGAGAATTTGTTAAAACGAAAGGGATTTCTAAAGCCGCTTTAACTGACATAAAGTTTCATGGCGGAGCGATTGAAGTAAATGGTGAAGAGGCAACGGTTCGTCACATATTAAAAACAGGAGAAATATTGCAAATCTTTTTTCCGGTAGAGGAAAGAAGTGAAGGGATGGTAGCTGAAAAGATTCCACTGTCGATTGTATACGAAGATGATGCGGTTCTTGTTATCAATAAAGAACCGTACATGTCAACCATTCCGTCAAGGGAACATCCAACAGGTAGTATCGCCAATGCACTTCTTTATCATTATGATACGCAGAAACTTGCAAGTACAGTGCATATTGTAACAAGGCTCGACCGTGATACTTCAGGATTGATGTTAATTGCGAAGAATCGATTTGTCCATCACCTCTTATCGAAACAGCATCAACAAAAACAAGTAAAACGAACATATGAAGCAGTTGTCCACGGAAGGATGTTGAATGAGTCAGGTACGATTGATGCGCCAATTGGAAGAAAGAGCGATAGTATTATTGAACGGATGGTACGCGAAGATGGTCAAAAGGCTGTCACACATTTTCAAGTGCGAAAACGCTATTCTAACAAAACACATGTTGCATTGCAATTAGATACCGGTAGAACGCACCAAATTCGGGTACATATGGCACATATTGGACATCCATTATTAGGGGATGATTTATACGGCGGGCAATTGGATTTAATAAAGCGTCAAGCGCTTCACAGTAAATCGTTGACTTTTTATCACCCGATTTTGGAGAAGGAAATGTCATTTTCGGCAGATATACCAACAGACATGCATACTGTTTTAGCGAGAGAATAGTAAAAAAACAATATGGAATGATAAAAGCTGTCCTCATGGAAGAGGACAGCTTTTAGCGAAATAATATTAAAATTTGGTTTGGACCTGTACGCTTCATAACAAAATATCCGCTCGTTGATGCTGTAGCGATACCGTTATCATTTGGGCGGCAATATCCGTGTGTTTGGCAAGTACCATCATCACGTACTAATATTTGTCCAATTAATCCGACAGGTACCCACTCTGGTCTCTCTCTTCTCGGTGTGTATTTTATACTTGGGTTCCACTCCGCATGAATCATAGGTTCTTTCTCTTCTCCTACATATTTTCGTT
The DNA here is from genome assembly GCF_022662635.1 of Bacillus cereus group sp. BfR-BA-01522. Classification (NCBI taxonomy): domain Bacteria; kingdom Bacillati; phylum Bacillota; class Bacilli; order Caryophanales; family Bacillaceae; genus Bacillus; species Bacillus cereus group sp. BfR-BA-01522. Next base: position 179,722 of record NZ_JAKUDY010000006.1, read on the forward strand.
GTCCCCATTCATCTGTTACATAGCGGCTATGCCAGCTTAACGGAGCACTATTACCAATAATAAGAGGAGTGGCGCTAGAGATCCCTAATATAAATGAATCTGTAGCGTTTGCTTTACGGATTTTTTCTTCTGTATCGAATGTCACGAAATATCCCACATCAATTGTTTTTTGATTGGCTGTTTCAAACATTTGTGCATAGTCTGTTCCACTCGCGTTATAAGAGGCACCTTCAATGTACATTTCGCCGTTATGAGCGAGCCATTTTGCCCCTAAACCAGGCATAGAATGGTGAGTACCGTTGGCGATGAACCATGAATATGGTTGTTCTGCGGAGCCGAATTTCCCCATAATATGAGCACCTGCAAAATGAGCTGTCGATGTATAGAGCCCTTCGGCATGTGAAGAGAATCCAGCTGCTACAGTTGCTGTCCCTTCTGCATGGGCAGCATCGCCTAAAGCAATCGTATATTTTCCTTCCGCGTGTGCGTAATTTCCGCTAGCTGTCGTTTCACTTCCCTCACTATGTGAACTATGTCCAGTTGCTTTTGTTTTGGAACCTTCAGCATGTGCAAAGACATTGCTTGCATGTGTAAGAAGCCCTTCAGCATGTGAGGCAATGCCATCTGCTTTCGTATGTCGCCCTTCTGCATGGGCATATTTTTGTGTTGCTGTTCTTTCTTTCGAATCTTGTTTCTCCACAGGATGGGCTGGATTTGGTTTTAACAAGTTTTTTATCTTCTGTACCTGATTGGTAATATATTCTAGATTTTCTGGCTGTGGTAATTTAGGGGGCTGTCGTCTTTTTTCTGTTCTGTTTGTACATTGAATATGATTATGAGATAAATTGTTTTTAGAAAGACGCTCTTTTTTTCTTTGGAATTTTTCTGCTTTTCGATTTGCGATATATTGGATGATTGGATCTAACTTTGTATCATTTTCTTCAGCCATTTGATTACCTTCAAGAACTTCTAAAGCGGCAGCACGAATGCTACACCAATTATTCATACCGTAGTTAGGGTGATACATGGGGAAGAAAGATTGTTTTTGTCTGGAAGATTTTTTCTTCATTTTGGCACCTCCTGCGACAGTATATGCCACATAAATGAAAAAAGAAGCAAAATAAAACGCATCTTTTCAATTTCTTTCTTATTTTTTCTTACAAGGTGAAATGCGTTAGAAATGTATTTGATTGGATCTCTAGTAAGACTCCCACCTCAAAACATAGAGAGAAAGTAAGATGGGAGTAGAGCGATTCATGAAAGAAGATTCATAATGAGTCGGATGCAGATTAAAGTTTTGTTTTATGAAATGGGGCGGAATTTTTCAGGAACAAATGGTAAGGAAGATGGAACCGAAATCGTTTCCATTTCAGGATAGCGAAGTCCAGTGAGTTTTCCACCAAAGACCGCACCCGTATCAATATTTACTGTATGATTGACAAAACGAGGTTCTTTAACAGGCGTATGCCCATATACAATCCAAGCATTTCCTGTATAATTTTGGGCCCAATCACGACGAACGGGAGAGCCATCAGGATGTTTTTCACCTGTAATATCACCATACAAAACAAAAGTTTGAACCTTTTTATCTGCCCTCCCTATGTAATCTTGCCTTATACCAGCGTGACATACAATCAATTGATTGTTATCAAGTATGTGATAGAGTGGAGATTGTTCATATAGGTCGATAAATTTATGTTTTATGATTGCTTGCTCATTAGAGGATAGAGCTTTATATTCAGCAACAGTTGTTTCTAAGCCATGCGCAATTGTTACATTACGCCCAAGAAAGAATCGATACAATTTATTGCAATGATTTCCTGGTGCATAATAAGCTTGTTTTTGCTTAATTACAAGCTCCCATACAATTTCAATCATCTGTAATGATGCTGGACCGCGGTCGGTAATATCCCCAACAAAGGCGAGTTGTCGCTTTTCAGGATGAATCGGAAGACCGCTATCCCAATTATATCCAAGTTTCGTTGTTAATGTTTTGAATTCTTGAAAACAGCCATGAATGTCTCCCATAATATCATATTTCATTCGATAACCTCTCATTCTTCTTTTTTTATTAGTATGCCTAAAGAAAAGTAAGAAAAACCATATCCACAATAGATATGGCTTAATCAAACATAAATATTTTTGTTCGCGATCGTACATTTAAGATAAATCCAATTGCAATCATATAGGTGAGCAAAGAACTACCGCCATAACTCATAAGAGGAAGGGTAATCCCAGTAATGGGAAGTAGTCCAATTGTCATTCCGATGTTTTGGAATACTTGGAATGTAAACATTCCAATTGTTCCCGCACATAGATAACTGCCGAATGGATCATTGCTTTCTAATGCGATATGTATCATTCGATAGATGAGCAAGAAAAAAAGAGAAATAACGAAACTTGCTCCTAAAAATCCAAATTGTTCTGCAATATTAGTAAAAATAAAATCGGTATGCGGCTCTGGAAAATATACTTGATTATTGGCCCATCCTTTTCCGTAAAGTTCACCAGATCCGGTAGCTAACAGTGCCTGGCGTAATTGATATCCTTGCGTTTCATATTCATAAGGAGCTAACCAACCATAGAAGCGATCTAATTGGTATTCTTTTAAAATATGTGCTTTAAAAAAGGCTGTATGCTCAAAATAAATATATGTTAAAGTAGCTGCTGCAGTAGTAGCGAGTGCTACTAGACCGATAATAAAGCGCCAGCGTATACCAGAAACTAAAATCATCGCTGCAAGCATTGCTGAAATAACCATCGTATTGCCTAAGTCAGGTTCTTTCGCGATAAGTAGTAGAGGTGGTAAACTTGCGGAAAAAATTTTCCCCAGCAAAATCATGTCTTCACGCGGTGAGTGGAACGGATATTTTTCATTATGGTTTGAAATAATTCGTCCAACCACAATAATAAGAAATAACTTCATAATTTCCGAAGGCTGAAAATTTCCAAGGCCAGGTAATCTGTACCAAGCAGTAGCCCCCTTAATTGTAACAGCACCAGGAATTTTGAACTCAAGTCCGATCAGGAGTATCATTGCGAAGCCATATAGATACCAAGCAATTTGTTTATAACGATCAAAATCAATAATCATAATCGCGATAATAGCTATAATCCCAATGATATACCACTGAATTTGTTTTAGTACAAAATTCACATTTTGTAACAGCGGTGGTAAAGATGGTTGAGCGCTTGCGATGGCAAAACAACTTACAATCCCAATTGCCAATAAAATAAGTAATAATACATAATCGATTCGATATTGAGCATTCTGATCTTTCACCGTATGTAGTCCTTTCTATTGCATGTCATGTAATACAAAAAGACGTTATTCTTGCGATTTTAAGGTAGCGTCTTAAAAATCAGCAAAGAAGATAGAAACTAGAAGTTAGAGCTATTTGAAAGGTCTGAATCAATAAGGATTAAAGAAGCGCACTATTGATTCAAGTTGTACTTTATAATCATATTAGCGAATTTTACATAATTTGCAAATGATTTATTTCATTTTCAAACCTATAAAGAAGAATCTCCTCCTACCTCAAGAGAAGTAGAAGGAGGAACGCCTGTAACAGTTCGATTAGTGAGAATTCACAATGAGTGGGAATGGGGAAAAGGCCACTCAATAAAGAAGAAATTAGTTTTTGAATAATTTTTATTTTGTCTTCTTGAGATTTTGTGATATGATATAATTATATTACCAGGTACTAATAACAGATTGTATTAAATAGATTTAGGGGGATAAATAAATGAATCTTCTCAACTTACAAGGGAAAAATATTATTGTAATGGGTGTTGCAAACCAACGAAGCATTGCGTGGGGCATTGCTCGTTCATTGCATAACGCTGGAGCAAACTTAATCTTTACATACGCTGGTGAGCGTTTAGAGAAAAACGTGCGTGACTTAGCGGAATCATTAGACGGTCAAAAGTCACTTGTTTTACCATGTGATATAACAAATGATGAAGATATCGCACGCTGCTTTGCTACAATTAAAGAAGAAGTTGGTGTCGTGCACGGATTAGCACACTGCATCGCATTTGCGAACCGCGATGATTTAAAAGGAGAATTTGTTGACACATCTCGCGATGGATTCTTACTTGCACAAAATATTAGTTCATTCTCTTTAACAGCAGTTGCCAAAGCTGTGAAACCACTTATGACAGAAGGTGGAAGTATTGTCACATTAACATACCTTGGCGGAGAACGCGTTGTTGCTAACTATAACGTAATGGGGGTTGCAAAAGCTTCATTAGATGCAAGTGTAAGATACTTAGCAAATGACTTAGGTCAACATAATATTCGTGTAAACTCAGTATCAGCAGGCCCAATTCGTACACTATCTGCAAAAGGTGTCGGAGACTTTAACAGCATTTTAAAACAAATTGAAGAGCGCGCGCCACTTCGCCGTAATGTCACACAAGAAGAAGTTGGAAACACAGCGCTATTCTTATTTAGTGACTTAGCAAGCGGTGTAACGGGTGAGAATATTCACGTGGATTCTGGGTATCATATTTTAGGATAATAAGATAACGAATAATACGATAAAAAGGCACACATTTTTGTGCCTTTTTATTTTTTACTTTTTAGCAATTCCTCTAATTTTGTTAAGGAGTGAAGAGCTTGTTTTGGTAAAAGGGAATTTGCGGAAAGTTTTTCTTGATTGGCAGTATTTTTCGTGAGTAGATTTTTTAGAGCATGTATTTGTTTTTCGGCAATTGAAGTTGGACTCGTTCGATGTTCTTGAGGTGAAGAATCATCAGTTGCTAGTCGAATCATGGCTGTTAATGCTCTAGTAATATTTTGTAATGGCAATATGGTAGTAAACAGTGTAAATAAATTTGAAGAAACATCCGGTGAGGTAATTCTTCCTAAAAGTGTTGATACATGTTGAGAAAGTACATTTTGTATTCTCGTAGCAAATGTATTTGAAGTTTGTGTAGGAGTTTCAGTTTTGTTAGTTTGTTCTGCTAAGTTAGGTACAGTTGAATCCTCTTTTGAAGAAAGGGATTCTTTTATTTTCTCAGCAGTTAATTTTTCTTTAGGGAGCTTAACTCCGCCTAGTTCGGCAATTTGAATTAACGTATCTAATCCGTCAGGTTTATCTAATATTGAGAGTAAGAGTTCATTCGGGTCTTGATTTTGGATATCTTTTAACTGTTCGATATTTATATTTTTTCTTGAAGTTTCTATACCCATTAAGTTAGCTAATTTTAATAAGGATTCCAGCCCACCTGGTTTACTTAATATTGATAAAAGTAATTCATGTGAATTTCGATCTTTATTTTGCATTGTGACACCTCCAATCTTATTTATTTTATTCATCTGAAGGGAGTTGTTTTAGAAGATTGATTGCTGCTTGAAGTTTTGTTAACTCTGCTAATACAGCATCTTTATCGATTCCGAGTTTTTGTGTGAGCTGAAAGATATTTTCTAGGGCGGATGGGTTTTCTAGAATGGTTTGAAGTATTTGTTCTTGTGTAAGGGGTGTGGCGGAATTGCTGGAAGTTGGGATAGAAGTAAGAAGTCCTAAGTTTGTAGATTGAATGAAATCCTGCATTTTTTGGACGAGAATAGGATTATTTAAAATGGCGGTTCTTAATTCATCTATATTCGTTGTGGAAAGTTTTTTCAATTGTTCAGGATCGAAATGATCTGTATGAGGATCAGCCCCAGCTAATTTTAATGCCTCTAATATAATGTTTTTACCATCTTGTGAATTAAGGAGCGTCAGCAGTAATTCATTTTGATCAATTTCCTTTGGATCTTTTTCATTTGTCATATTCTAATCCTCCTAATATGGTAAGAAATTTCATACATAGTTACTATAGTAGTAAATGCGTAGAATGAAAAAATGGCGATAGTTGTTCGTTTAGATTTTGATATAAATATAAAAATAGGCTTCTTTACTAGTTCAGTTCGTTTATGTGAGCGTACGGAGTTTGTAAGTTAAATCGAGAAGAGTATGAAACTATATTTGGAAAATAGGTACATATAATAGGACGCTTGTCCGTTACCGTTTATACTCGCTTTGCATGTAATATAGTAGAGTACAAAGGATGGGAGGGGTCATGATGCTTACATTGGTATTAGCGGTTCTGACTGGTCTTTTAGATAGCTTAGTCGCTTTAATTCAAACCTTCTTAACAAACGTTATCGCTCTGGTTAATGCAATAATTGCATAAGTACTAAAGACTCAGTGGGAAATAAGAAAAAATAAAAACAGATATAAAAAAAACCATTCTAATTTTAGAATGGTATTTTTTTGTTTTATGATTATGAAAAAAGAAAAAGCAATATCTAGAGAAAAGTCTAGATATTGCGTTGTTATTTTTGTAATATACTCTATATTTTTAAGGATGATTAGTCACAGCATAATTTAGATACTGATAGTGAAATTGCAATTTCGACTGAAATTAAACCAGTTGTACGGAAGTATACGCGATCGCCTGGCTCTAGGCAAATTGTATCTTGGAATTTGTCTAATAGAGTGATACCTAAGATTAAGCCTGTTTCGTGAATAACTGAAGAACCATCGCATCTCTCAACTACTAATTGTAGACCGATTGGACTTATTAATTCGATACCGATGCCAACGAATGAGCCAATTAAATATTTGCCACATTCTTCAACACGGATTACACCTCTACTTGGAACAGAAACACCACTTCCAGATTTTGCAACTGTATCTAGTGGCACGATTGAACCACCGCTAAGGTTTAAGCTTGCAGAGATTAAGCTTGCAAGATGAGCTGCTGCTCCATCGCAACATTTTTCTTTTGGTAAACAGTCGTCACAGCAACGTTTACAATTGCTTTTACAGTTACCAGAGCAAGTTTCATGATGAGTAGGCTTTGTATATGTTGGAGTATAAGTTGGACATGGACACGCAAAATTGTTTTGATATGACATTTTCTTTCACCCCCTAATTTGTATCTAATATAGTAAATGCATCTGGGATACTATTGGAAATAGGACGAATGTGTATTTTTAAGAGAAAACGAGCAATTGTGATAGTTACCTATTAAAAGGGGATTTTTCTATGAGCGATAGGTTCGTTTACTAGAAATTTGAGGTGTGTACTAGGTCTTTATCAGATTTTTGTTTCATTGATTAGAGGTGTTAGATGAATTCATCAAATTTCTATGCAAGTTCCATCTAATTGCGAATATACATGTCACAAGAGATGTTTTTTTATGTAGGAGGGATTGGTGGTGAGCAGAAGAAAGAAGGAGCGTACACCGTATCCGACATTATATACAACGCAACCGGATTTTTCGGAGAAAAAATGGAATTTACAAAAAACATTTGTAATAAAGAAAGAAGACGAGAACCTTCGAATAGAAAAGATCAGAAGGGAAATTGCTGAGGCGAAGAGAGCAAGTAAAGAAAAAGCTATGCAGGTATCAAATGAAAAAAGTACAGCTCGAAACGAGGAGAATAAAAATGCAGATTTAATTGTTGCAAGTGAGGAACTAGCGGAAGCAGCTTCAAGCCTTTCTGAACAGAAAGGGAGCAAACAAAAGGAATGGCCTCAATCAGTGGAGGGAAAAAATGAAGCGAAAGAATACGAAGCTTCTAAAAAGCATATAAAACGAAAAGAGGCAGAGAAAGAGGATACATTTCATCAAATGGAGAAAGAGCGAGAGGTAAATATGTATGGCGATCCTCCTCAAATTGAGGAGCAGGTGCGAAATGAAAGAGAGGCAGAAAATATAGAAATAGAACAATCGGAGGGAATAGATAGAGGGCAAAAAAGAGAACGTAGTAAGTCGTTTAAGGATATGGATAATGAAGAAAAAATATTATTCTTAATTGATCGACCTCATTATATTGCTTCTATCCGTTGTCAAATTAAAACAAAACAAGATGTGTTTACGGGATATGTACGCGCATATGAAGGTGGTGAAGTACTGCTGGAAGTAAAGCGCGCACAAGAGACTTTTAATCGTTTAATGCCAAGGGAACTCAGAATTCCAATTGACGAGATTATCTCCATACGGATGATGGCGTTTTAAATACGTGAAAAGGTGGTAGACGAAGCTACCACCTTCATAGTTTGTTTGTTTTACGAAATTAGCAACCGCGAACGTGAGTGTCGCGTAGACATTGGATTGCGCAGAAGCAACTTAAATCAACAGTAATACAGAATTGAGATGCTTTTAAACCGAATTGTAGAACGGACTGATAATCTGGTTTCGTGATGCCATTTGAGTATTGACAAATTAAAAAGCGTGCAGCTAAATTCGTAAAGTCGCTTTTATCAATTGTGTGAAGTAAGCTACCTGCTAATAAATCGCAATCGTCTCCACCTAAAGATTCAACGTCTGGGATTAGCACGCGTAATACAGCACATCCATCTTCGTCAACGCTTTCTACTCGTAGAAATGGAGATGGAAGAGGAACGCTTAATGGTACTTCTTTTGTTGGGATAGAGAAGCAGCTTGCTGGAATAAAGAGGTCACCGCATTTATCAAATAGAACGAACGGACGAGTATTTGCGAATGGTGAGTTGCAATTTGCTCCAAGGAAAGGTGTGTCGCAACCGGTTGGACAATTTTCGCTGATGGAATCTTGTAGTTCATCAATAAATCTTACGACGTCAATGACGCAGTTAGATGGAAAATGATGTTGGTTGTCGTTACAGCTCATGAATTTCACTCCTTATCAAATATGTTTTGGATACATTAATAAGATATTGAGTGTGAGACAATTCGGTTACTGCTATAGAAAGGATTTTTATAAATAGGCAGCTATAAGGAAGTGATATAAGTTGATTGTAAATACTTGGTTACTATTTGTTATATTTGCATTTGCAACTTTTCGGCTCACGCGGCTTATTGTATATGATAAAATTACCGCTTTTTTGCGAGCTCCATTTATTGAAGAGTTAGAAATTACTGAGCCAGATGGATCTGTCTCTACATATACGAAAGTAAGAGGAAAAGGACTACAAAAGTGGATAGGGGAATTATTAAGTTGTCACTGGTGTACTGGAATATGGATGAGCGCATTTTTAATTTGTTTGTATGTTTTGTTTCCGCATGTTGCAGAAATTGTATTATGTATACTAGGGATTGCAGGTCTTGCAGCATTTATTGAAACAATGGTAAGTCGTATAATGGGAGAATAATACGAAGCAGCTTATATAGAAAGAGAATCTCATAGGATGAAGCACACGGAAAATGGGGGAACTGGATAAACAAGTTGTTCATATGATAAAAAGAATCATATTGCAGAAAAGAGGAGAGGGTTATATGAGAAATCACTATCAACAAAATTCATATTCTGCTCAGCAATGGCATCAATATTCTGCACAACAGCAAATGCTACAGCAACAAGGGTTTGTAAAGAAAAAAGGATGTAATTGCGGGAAGAAAAATAATAAAAATAATCAACCAAAAGGAAGATACTAAGCACTCACAAATTCGTGAGTGTTTTTCATTGTATTTGATAACGGAGAGGTAGAATCAAAATTTTATTTACTCGTAGACACGGGTACGATTTAATTCTTGCTGAATGATTTGAAGACAATGAGAGAGCCTGGAATGAGAATCCGGGATACGTTTTATTGTTTCATCTCGCAATGAACTAAATATCCATTGTAGGGCGCAGCGAAGACTTAAGCGATATGTCTTTGTACTTTGGAGAAAACCATAGTTGCGTGCTGTTGTAATGAGATGCGTAAAGTCTTCCGTTCCTTCCAATAATTTATGGTGAATTTGTTGTCCAGGATGGTAGCGTAATGAACTTAACGCTTCTGCTATATAAACGGCTTTTCCTTTTTGTAACAAATGAACCCATGAAGCCATATCGATACTACAATTATATTGCCGGCCACTTAAAGTTCCGAAAGGTTCTGTTAAAAAAGGGCGGCGAAAGAGAACGGTTGTCGGTTCTCCGATTATATTTAAGCTTGTTTGTAGCATTACGTCTCCTAATGCAGTGCCATCTAAAATCGTATCGTTAGGAAAAAGTTGAAAAGTGGGCAGCGCATCTTCAATTTGATTTCCAACTGCATTGATTCTTTTGCGATACGAGGTTACTAGAGCAATTTCATTCTTTACATCTTGTGAAAAGTAATGCATCATACGCTGGATTTTATGAGGGTGAAAGAGGTCGTCATCCATTAGAAAATTGATATAGTTGCCTCTAGCATATTCTAGTAGCATAAGATCATTGTGAAATTGTCCCAATGTAGATTGGTTTCGAATATATATAATGTTGTTATAGTTTGGTAAGTAATGTTGACGTAGGAGAGTTTCCGTTTCTGCATTTGTACTATCATCGCCTATAATAATTTCTATGTTGGAATATGTTTGTGCTAGAGCGCTGTCTAATGCAAGTTTTAAGTAATAAGGTCGATTATAAGTCGGTATTAATATGGATACAAGCGGATCCTCTACTAACGCATTCATAGCATAAATTGCCCCTTTATCGTTATTTTTTCCGTATGACAAGAATATCTTGATAGCTGGTGAATGTTGTTCTCCCGCACCATGATCCATAATAGATAGGCTTTGTAACTTCAAAATTATATTGAGACAAGAGGTTGAGCATCCATTCTTCTGGATAGGCAACAGCAAATTCTGGAATATCTTTATTTACAATATAGCAGTTATCCATTTTATGATAAAAGGGGAGAGTGCTAAGACGAGAAGTCAAGTAATAGGAAGAATCAGGGTTCAATAAGAAGAGTGTCAGCAAACAACGCCCATCTTGTTTTATAACACGCGAAATTTCAGATACATAATGTTCTAGTTCTTTTTCAAGTAAATGTGTAAAGACCGAAGTTAAATAGATAAAATCAAATGTATCATCTTCGTATGGAAATTGAAATTCACTTGCTTTTATAGTTCCATTTGGATTATAGAATTGGTGATATATATTTGCGTGCTGGAAATGAAAGTTTTTATATGTAGGAGAAATGTGAGATTGACACCATGAAATACCGTCTTGAAAAATATCAAATCCATGATAAAGAGCTTTGTCATTTATATATTTTGTTAGGGGTACTGCCATACGTCCAACACCACAACCCACATCTAATATAGATTCATGGCGCTGTAAATTTCCGATTTCAATAAAGTATTTCAAAAATTCTTCTCCGACTTTTTGGAAATCCCCACCAACATAATGGATGAGTTCGGGAGGAGGAAGAAGTTCCTTCTGTGAAAAATCGTTATTTTGTCCCATATATATATACTCCTCATTTCTAAAATTGTTTTTTTGGGCGATTTTAGGCAGTAAGACTCCCATCTCAAAATTCAGAGAGAAGCAAGGAAGATAGGTGGTAGCCTTACTGCTCGTAACAGCCCGATTGGTGAGAGCTCATAATCAGTGAGGGATGAAGAAAACCCCCACTGATGGAAGTTTCAATTTCCTTTATTCTTTCCGCCAATAAGCGCCAAATTGATCAATTTCTGTGAGAGCAAATTTGATTTTTCGCTGCTTTTGAAAATCTGCTACAGCTTCTGCGCAAGGTGGTAGACCATAATCATCAATAATAATAAATCCACCAGTTGAAACTTTATCGTATAAATTGATTAAACTATCCATTGTGGATTCGTACATATCGCCATCGAGGCGAGCGATTGCAATTTTTTCAATAGGAGCTGCTGGTAACGTATCTTTAAACCAACCTTTTAAAAATTTGACCTGATCATCTAATAAATCATATTTTTTGAAATTTTCTTGTACTTGTTCGAGTGAAACGCGTAAGTAATCGAATGTATGTAAATAATCATGATAATCTTGTGGGTATGCTTGAACATTTGGGGCAGGGAGTCCTTGAAAGGAGTCAGCGACCCATACAGTACGATTTGTAATTCCATGTGCCTTTAAAAACCCTCGCATGAAAATACAAGATCCTCCTCGCCATACACCTGTTTCAATAAAGTCTCCCTCAATATTTTCACGTATAACGGTTTCCATTGCGTTTTGTAATTGGTTCATTCGTGTGCGCCCAATCATACTATGAGCTGCTCGTGGCCAATCGTTACCATCTTGTCTTTCCTCTTTTGAAATGACAGGCTTTACAATTTTTAGTTGATGAGCTTCTACATATTGTTTAATAAATAGAGGCAATGGGACAGTAACGGGTTCATAAGGAAGTTCTTCTGTAATGTGTAAGGATGCTGGTAAGTATGGCTCGTATTCTAACCAAATTTCAAATAAAATTGTTTTCTTTAGTAATTCAAGATATAGCTGAACGGCTGCTTCATTTTGCATACGTATTCCCCCTGAAAAATGTCATACAATACTATGATTATGTGAAGGAAATGAAATTCATGAGTGAATAGATAATAAAAAAGACAGTAAAACATATAAATGTCTTACTGTCTATGGGAGAAGGGTTAAGCGATTTTTTCAATAATAATTGTAGCGCTTGTTCCAAGAGCGAGAGATAGACCTAGACCGGTAACAACGGCTTCAACTAAAGAAGGAGTAGTTGTAATTTGCGTAATAGCTTGGAGTACAATAGGTGCGCCCAGTGAAATTAAAGTGGTTCCAGATCCTGGAATAGGCACGCCGTTTACTTGAATTGTGAGGCCGCCTAATAGACTTACAAGTGCGGTGTAGGCAATAACAGTAATTTTATAAAATCCAGTTTCATTAATGATAAAGGTATCGGCATCTAGTTGAGAAATAGCTGTACCAAATTGTGCTCCGACTGTATTAAATGGTATTGGCTCATTTACTCCAAGACCTATACTAATTGTGGAAGAGTTAAAGGCATATAAACCTGCTGGAAGACCTGAACTAGTCGGTCCAGTTGGTCCAGTAATACCAGTCTCTCCTGTAGGTCCAGTCGGCCCAGTTGGCCCAGTCGGCCCAGTAATACCAGTCTCTCCTGTAGGTCCAGTTGGCCCAGTAATACCAGTCTCTCCTGTAGGTCCAGTCGGCCCAGTTGGCCCAGTAATACCAGTTTCTCCTGTAGGTCCAGTTGGCCCAGTAATACCAGTCTCTCCTGTAGGTCCAGTTGGTCCAGTAATACCAGTCTCTCCTGTAGGTCCAGTTGGTCCAGTAATACCAGTTTCTCCTGTAGGTCCAGTTGGTCCAGTAATACCAGTTTCTCCTGTAGGTCCAGTTGGTCCAGTAATACCAGTTTCTCCTGTAGGTCCAGTCGGCCCAGTAACACCAGTTGGCCCAGTCGGTCCTGATGGAAGAGTAAATGGTGGAATAGGCGGTAATGTAGGGCCGATAGTGTCAGGGTCTAGTGCACTAGCTGTTAAAAATTCTTCATCGTTTGAATAATTTTCTTTTGACATAAATTCACCTCCAAAAAGCATTCATTATATAGTAGATGTACAGCATGAACAAAATGACACTGACATATGAATTATTTCTTTTTGGGAAAGTTTTCACTTCTTTCAACATAAACTTGAGTGGGAGAGGGTGAGGATTTTGAGAGATAAGGAAATTACAATTAGCTTATGTATGATTGTGCGAGATGAAGAACAAACAATTGGAAGATGTTTAGATTCTATTCAATCTCTTGTTGATGAAATAATTGTTGTGGATACAGGATCTATTGATCGGACGCAAGAAATTGTTCGGGAATACACACCTCATATATACGAATTTCCTTGGGTGGATGATTTTTCAGCGGCTCGTAATTTTTCTTTTTCAAAAGCGACACAAGATTATATATTGTGGCTCGATGCAGATGATGTCTTATTAGAAGACGCGCAAGAATTGCTAAGAAAATTAAAATGGGAGTTAGATGATAAAGTAGATGCCGTTTCTATGCCATATCACCTCGTAATGGATTCGAATGGAAAACCTTTATATTGTACGAGAAGATATCGGCTCGTTAAGCGAGAGTGTGGATTTGAATGGTTTGGAAAAGTGCATGAATATTTAGCGGTACATGGTGAACTTTTTCAAAGTGAAGTTGCCATTACACATAAAAAGGAGAAAAAGCCAACAAATCGTAATTTGAAGATTTTCCAAAATATCGTAGCAAATGGAGAAGAATTAACTGCTAGAGATATTTTTTATTATGCCAATGAATGTGCAGATCACCAGCGCTATGAAGATGCTGTTTCATTATATGAAGTATTTCTAGAGAAGGAAGAAGGATGGGATGAAGAAAAAATTTACGCGTGTGGGAAGCTGGGGGATTGTTATTTACATTTAGGAAAATGGAAAGAAGCTATATTAGCTTGTACAAGGTCGTTTCAATATTCTATTCCGAGAGGTGAGAATTGTACAAGAGTAGGGGATATATATATGAAACAAGAGAAATATGAAGAGGCTATATTTTGGTATAAGTTAGCAACAGAAGTGCCTGCTCCCCAAGCGAGTCCGTTTTATAGTCCAGCTAGCTATACATGGCTTCCTTATTTGCAAATGTGTATTTGTTATAGTCGTCTAGGGGATCAGGAAAAAGCTCTTTATTATAATGAATTGGCAGCAACTTACGTCCCCAATAATGCAGCTATTGAATATAACAGAACTTACTTTAGAAAGGTATTTAGGCAGGAATATGAGGGATAACATGTAGCGTGAGTGCGTAGAGTATGGTAAGGAACTTAAAATAAGAAGTAAGGTTGTCGATCATTCATAAGGAGGGGAAATAACATGAATAAAGAAGAGTCTCCCTTATATAATGAAAAACCAGATTTTTATTATACAGGAGCAAATCCACATTTACTAAAACATATAAAAAGCGAATGGAAAGAAGTATTAGATATCGGATGTTCTGAAGGTGGATTGGGAGCTGTCATAAAAGAAAAGGGAGCACGTGTGTCAGGGATTGAAGCATTTTCTAATGCGTTTGAAAAAGCAAAGCAGAAATTGGATCATGTTTTGCACGGTGATATTGAAACGATGGAATTGCCATATGAGCATGAACAATTTGATTGTATTATTTTTGGGGATGTGTTAGAACATTTATTTGATCCTTGGGCAGTGATTGAAAAAGTAAAACCATATGTAAAAAAAGGTGGAGTCATTTTAGCGAGTATTCCAAATGTAGCTCATATTTCAGTTATCCAATCATTATTAGCCGGGAATTGGACTTATACAGAATTTGGACTTATGGACAAAACGCATATTCGCTTTTTTACTTTTAATGAAATGCTAAGGTTATTTTTGAAGGCTGGTTTTTCTATACAAGAAGTTGATCGTGTATATGTGCCGTACGATCAAGATGTGCCGCTCATTGAGGATTTGCAGAACATATGCAATAAATATCGATTAGGGAGCGGTTTTTTAGCAGAATCAGTTGTTTATCAGTATGTAATCTTGGCGGAGAAACAAGAATGAATCAGGCGGAGAAAACCATTTTATTTGTTACATGTGTTAACGATCAACAAATGTATGCAAAATGTGTTAAGCATATTATGAATTTAGAAGTGCCAGATTCATACCGCATTGAGTTTCTACCGATTCGAAATGCCAAGAGTATGACAAGCGGATATAATACAGCGATTTCTCATCCGGCAAAATATAAAGTGTATTTACATCAAGATGTGTTTATTATTAATCGAGCATTTTTATATGGAATGATTGAATTATTCACAAAACATGAGAATCTCGGGATGATTGGGATGGTTGGTGCGCAATATGTACCGCAAAATGGCTTATGGAATATTGGAAAAGGGGTTGTGGGGAAGGTAATCGGTTATATGAATGATATTTTCTATATGGCAACATTAGAGAAACCATTTCATGAATCAAAAACATTTATGCCTGTAGAAGCAATTGACGGATTATTAATGGCGACGCAGTATGATATTCCATGGCGGGAGGATTTGTTTGATGGTTTTCATTTTTATGACGTATCGCAATCATTTGAGTTTCGAAAAGCAGGATATACAGTAGGAGTTCCTGTGCAGCGTGATGCATGGTGCATTCACTATCATATTGATTTAAATTTGGATCATTATGAGAAGTACCGCAAAATTTTTGTAGAACATTATATGGAGGAAAAATCGTAAGAGAGAAAGGATTGTAAGCATGCAAGAAAAGACAATATTATTTGTCATTTGTACAAATAATGAGGAACTTTTTGCGCAATGTCAAAGACAGATTCATAATTTATTCGTACCTCCGGGATATCGAATTCAAATTTTACCAATATATGGAGCGAAAAGTATGACAAGCGCATATAACCAAGCAATTTCGCATCCTGCAAAGTATAAAGTGTATTTGCATCAAGATACTTTTATTATTGATCGAAATGTGGCTATTTATTTGATTGATCTTTTTACAAAGAATGAAAAGCTTGGATTAATTGGTGTTGCTGGTTGTCAAAGCCTTCCCGCTAGTGGGATTTGGTGGGAAGGTAAAAACTTAGTCGCACAAGTGATTGAATACCGAGGACAAAATTATCAATTGTTGAATTTAGAGCAACCATTTTATAAGTCAAAGACATTTCTATCTGTGGAAGCAATTGATGGACTATTTATGGCAACGCAATATGATATTCCATGGCGCGAAGATGTATTTGATGGTTTTCATTTTTATGACATTTCCCAATCGATGGAATTTCGAAAAGCGGGATATTTAATTGGAATTTCTACTCAAAAAGCACCGTGGTGTATTCATTATAATGGTGATGAATTTGATGCTGTAGCGTATGAGAAATATAGACGAAAATTTGTAGAACACTATATGAAACCACTATTTTCATTATAAAGTAGTGGTTTCATAGTTAAGTATAGAGATAAGGAATAGATTGATTACTAGTATAAGGAGTAAAGGAGAGATTTGGGTGAAAGGGATTATTTTAGCTGGAGGAACGGGATCGCGGCTATACCCCATTACAAAAGTAACGAATAAGCATTTGCTTCCAGTTGGTCGTTATCCGATGATTTATCATGCTGTTTATAAGATGAAACAATGCGGTATTACCGATATTATGATTGTTACGGGAAAAGAACATATGGGGGATGTTGTTAATTTTTTAGGAAGCGGTCATGATTTTCATGTTTCATTCACGTATCGCGTGCAGGATAGAGCCGGAGGGATAGCTGAGGCGCTCGGACTTTGTGAACAATTTGTTGGAAAAGATCGGATGCTTGTTATACTAGGAGATAATATTTTTTCAGATAATATTTATCCATACGTTCAGGAATATGTGAAGCAAGAAAAAGGAGCAAAGGTATTATTGCAGGAAGTGGAAGATCCAGAGAGATTTGGAGTCCCGGTTATACAAAATGATAAAATTATTGAAATTGAAGAAAAGCCTAAAAAACCGAAAAGTTCATATGCAGTGACAGGAATTTATATGTATGACGCTGAGGTGTTTTCGTATATTAAGCAATTAACACCTTCAGAAAGAGGAGAGCTTGAGATTACGGATTTAAATAATCGGTATTTGAAACGTGGCTTATTATCTTATAATATTATGTCTGGTTGGTGGACAGACGCAGGAACACATGCATCATTGCAGAGAGCAAATGCATTAGCGTGTCATTTAGATTTTGGTCAACAATTTAATGGGGAATAGGTGGGTATATGGAAATAGTTGAAACACATTTTCAGCATGCTTTATTATTACAACCTCGTTTATTTGAAGATCATCGTGGTTTTTTTACAGAAAGTTATAATTGGAAAGAGTTTCAAAAATTAGGCGTTTCTTATTCGTTCATTCAAGATAATCTTTCATTTTCAGCGAAGGCCGGCACAGTGCGTGGTTTGCATTTTCAGAAAGAGCCGAAAGCACAAACGAAATTAATTCAAGTATTAAAAGGGGCAATCTATGATGTTATTGTGGATTTACGCGTTTCCTCTCCAACATATAAAGAGTGGAAAGGCTTTATATTAAGTGAAGAAAATCATAGACAGCTTCTTGTGCCAAAAGGTTTTGCTCATGGATTTTGTACGCTCGTGCCAAATACACTCGTCATGTATAAAGTAGATGAATATTATAGTTCAGATCATGATGATGGATTATATTGGAATGATGAAAGCTTGGCGATTACATGGCCGGTCAGTGAACCGATTCTTTCAGAAAAAGATAAAGCGTTGCCTACATTTGACCAATATCATGATTGTTTTAAGTAGAGGTGTTGGATATGAATATATTCGTAACTGGTGGAGCAGGTTTTATTGGAAGTAACTTTATTCGTTATATATTACGGACGCATCAGACATATCGTATCATTAACTACGATCTTTTAACATATAGTGGGAATCTTGACAATTTGCAATCTGTTCATCAAGATTCTCGTTATTTTTTTGTACAAGGAGATATTCAAAATCGAGAACTTGCCCAAAAAGTAATTTTGCAACATCGTATCGATTGTATTATTAATTTTGCAGCAGAATCACATGTAGATCGAAGTATTGAAAACTCAACTCCCTTTTTCAATACAAACGTAATGGGAACAGTCGCATTGTTAGAAATAGTGAAAGAGTATCCGCATATAAGAATGCTTCAAGTTTCAACAGATGAAGTGTATGGGTCGTTAGGAAATAAGGGGCTTTTCACAGAAACGACACCACTAGCGCCAAGTAGCCCATATTCTTCAAGTAAAGCAAGTGCAGATATGATTGCTCTTTCTTATTTCAAAACATATGGAACGCACGTCTCAATTACACGTTGTTCAAACAATTATGGCCCGTATCAATATCCTGAAAAGTTAATTCCGCTTATGATTATTCAAGCGTTAAAAGGAAAACAGTTGCCTGTATATGGAGATGGAAAAAATGTTCGTGATTGGCTTCATGTAGAAGATCATTGCCGAGCTCTTGATGCGGTTATGCATAGAGGAAAAGCAGGAGAAGTATATAATATTGGAGGGAATCAGGAAAGAACAAATATAGAAGTGGTGCGAAGTATACTACAGCAACTTGGAAAGTCAGAAACAGCCATTGAATTTGTAGCAGACCGCCTTGGACATGATAGGCGTTATGCAATTGATGCAAGTAAAATAAAGAAGGAACTAGGATGGAGTCCGACTTATACATTTGAAGAAGGTTTAAGGGAAACGATTGAGTGGTATTGTGAGAATGAATTATGGTGGAGCCGACTACAACAAAAATAAGGAGCGACTGTATGAAGAAGATCAAAGTCTGTATTACAGGAGCTAACGGTCAGTTAGGGAAAGAATTGCAAGAAGTATTTACGCTTGATAAATATGAAGTGCATCCCTTAGGAAAAGATGTTTTAGATGTAACGAAAATGGAAGACGTGATGAGGCTGATGCAACAACTGCAGCCAGATATCGTTATTCATGCTGCTGCTTATACAAAAGTGGATAAAGCGGAAGACGAGCAAGCATTGGCTTTTTTAGTCAATGCAATTGGAACAAGAAATATCGCAGTTGCTGCACAAGAGTACAATGCAAAGCTTGTTTATATTAGTACAGATTATGTGTTTTCAGGTGATCAAAAAGAAGGATACCATGAATTTCACGCTACAGCACCTATCAATATATATGGTCATTCAAAGTTAGCGGGGGAACAATTTGTCCAAAGTCTACATCACAGGTACTTTATTGTTCGGACTTCCTGGCTATATGGAAAGTATGGGCATAATTTTGTGAAGACGATTCTTCGCTTAGCGGATGAGAGAGAGGAAATATCAATCGTTTCCGATCAAATTGGTTCACCAACATATGCTGGGGATTTAGCTCGTATGATTGAAAAATTAGTAGAAACGAATTTATATGGTATCTATCATGTGTGTAATAGCGGATCATGTTCTTGGTATGAATTTGCAAAGAACGCATTACAAATAATGCGAAAAGATGTGAAAGTTCATCCTATAACGACAAAAGACTATGGAGCAAAAGCAAAGAGACCTCAGTACTCTATTTTGAAAAATCATATGATAGAATTAAATGGTTTTCCTATTTTGAGAGGATGGAATGAGGCGTTGGCACAATGTATAGAGAGAATAAAGTGAAACTTTAATCAGTGGGGTTTTCTTCATCCCCCACTGATTATGAGTCCTCACCAATCAGGCTGTTACGGGTAGCTCTACTCCCACCTATCTTCCTTGCTTCTTTCTGAATCTTGAGGTGGGAGCCTTACTGCCCTAAAATAGCGGGATAAAGTAAAAAGAAAAAGCGGCTTTCGAAAAATCTTTTCGAAAGCCGCTTTTTTTATTAACCAATTTGTGCCACAGTTAATGCGGCAGCACGAACATCAACGCTTCCAATCACTTCAACAGGAACAATTTGAATAAGGTTACCAGGGTTCAAATTAATAAGAATTACACCGCTAGAAACATCAACTTCACCAGTGCCTACGATATTAGAACGAACTGCAGTTCCTGAACCAGGAATAATATTATCCAGTGTATTTAAAGTTAAAAAGAATCGAGCAGCCTCTGGAGTAACTGGAACATTATCAAGACTAATCGTCAATGTATAACTAATTTGATAAATACCTGCTCTTTCAATTCGAATTCCAGCTCCTGTGCTAACAGTATCATTCAATACAGGTACACTAATATTTGGATTTGGATTTGTGCTAGGTAATGCTAGAGGAATGCCTAATGTTGCAAATTGAGGTGCTGAAGCATTAAATGCAAAACCGAAAGCGGGTAGTGTATCGACTGGAACGTTGGGGCAAAATTGAGTAGGCTTACAATCCCAAGAAGACATATTTTTCACTCCTTTACTTGTTCTACTGTTATTTAATGAATTAAATCATGTTCCTGCCATAGACAGGTTCCTAATTTTTGTAAAAAATACTCAAAAATAATGTGAATGATATCGAAAGTAGGAGGAAAAGGCTTTGATTTTAATGCAGGACAAATAAAGTGAAACTTTAATCAGTGGGGGGTTTCTTCATTCCCCACTGATTATGAGCCCTCACCAATCGGGCTGTTACGGGTAGCCCTTGCTACTCTTTGAACCCTTGAGGTGGGAGTCTTATTGCCCTAAAATAGCGGGATAAATCAAGATGGAGAAGGAGTCCTGTTTATGCAAGTTGTATTGTTAAGAGTCTCGCTTTCTAATAAATGATCATTACGGAAACAGTGATGGGGTGGTATCGTTCTACCACCCCAATTGTTCGGTAACATATACGTCGTTACATTAAATAGAGACATCTCGTAAGCATTGGATACCACAGAAACACTTTAAATCAACAGTAATACAAGCAGTTGTCGCACGCAATGAAGCATTTGGAACATTTAAAAATGTACAAATTGGGTTATCGCTTGTATCTGGTTCGCCTCCTACAAATACGGCTAAAACACGCAATACGGCACAGCAATCATCATCTACACTTTCAACACGGAATATAGGGGATAGGCAGCTTGTAATAGATCCTGATGGAGCGAATGCTTCAAACGGTGTTCCGGATTTGGTAAATAAAACAAAAGGTCTTGTATTGGCAACTCTTGCGTCATTATTTGGCCCTAAAAAGGGAACTTCGCAACCTGTTGAACAGGTTGTAGTTGCACATTCTTGTAACTCATGTATAAAACGTACTACATTACATACACAATTAGAATCAAAATTCGAATCAAAATCGTGAGGATGCTCCTCGTGACAGTTGCAGCTCATTCTGTTCACTCCTTATCGTGTGTTCTGACATACACTATTACAATATGAATGGAATAGGATTGATATTACGCTAATTCATACGATAAAAGCATGAATTTTTCATTTAAAATAGAGAGGCATTAGGAAGAATGAGACGTACAAGAAGTAAAAAAGACACCTAGTGCATTTAAGAAGGTGTCTTTTTTGGTAACGTGATATATAAAAAACGAGATATGTCTAATTTTTTCCCTCTAAAAAATTGTGGAGAGGAAATATACAGTTCTTCTTTTGCACGCGTAATGGCAACATACATCAATCTTCGTTCTTCTTCTAACGCTTCAGAAGAATCTGTTGGGCGATCGTTTGCATCTTTTAAAGAGGAGGAATGTGGCAATATGCCATCGCTTGCGCCGAGCAAAAAGACACAAGGGAACTCAAGGCCTTTTGCATTATGAATGGACATGAGTGATACGGCGTCTTTTTGTGGTTTTGTTTTTAATGCTTCCATTTCTTTTTGATTTTGAATCGCCGCATGAACAAATTCTAAATAAGCGGGAATATCGGTAAAACGATTGGCAGACTCGATGAGTTCTTCCAGCATTTCTTCCTGAATATCTTTATGCATCGTAAAGGAAGAACGATCGTTGTTCTGCAAGTATTCTAAATATTTCCCTTTTCCTTTAATAATCTCTTTTAGTGCTTTTTTTGGTTCCAGCTCTTTTATAAACTTAATAAAATCGATTTTGTCATTCAGTTTTTTCACTTGAAATGATTTTAAATTTGGATTCAGCAGTAGGAAATGAAGAAGGGAAGGGAATCTTCCTTCACCATATTTCCACTTTTCACGTTCAATAAAAGAGAGGCAATCATCACGCCCAATATACATTGTTGGCAATATGCTTGCCAGTGCCTCCATCTGAAACGGTTCGTATGCTAAGCGCAAATGATCAAGCACAGGCTTAATTAAAGAATGTTCATAGAATGATTGACTGGCGCCGTACTTAATAAACGGTACTTTATGAATGGTAAGTTGATCGAGTAACGAGCGACTTACAGAATGTGTACGATATAATAAACAAAAGTCTTTATATGAACGTTCACCGCTTGATACTTTATCTTGAATCAATTGCAGAATTTGGTTTGCTTCATCAAGTGTCGTAGCAGGGCGAGCGTAAAATGGACGCATTCCTTCTTCATGCACAGAATATAATTCTTTATGGAAACGCTCTTGATTCAGCTTGATGACTTCATTTCCAAGTCCAACGATAAATGGATTGGAACGGTAATTTGTATTTAACGCAATGATTGTTGTATCATCAAATTCTTTTGGAAAGGATAATATAATTTGATGACTGGCACCGCGCCAACCATAAATCGCTTGATCATCATCACCTGCGATAAATAAATTATTTTGTGGTGCAGCTAATAATTTTACAATCTCATATTGTGCGTAAGAGGTATCTTGAAATTCATCGACTTCAATATATTGGAAACGCTCTTGTAATTGCATGAGCAAAGGAGCGTTATTTTCAAGCATATAGAAGGTTTCAAGCAGAATATCATCAAAATCAATATAGCCGTATTTTTGCTTCACTTCTTCATAGCGTTCATATACTTCGCGAAATTCTTGCTCAACAGGTGTTTTTGCTTGTACATCTTTCGGACGATGTAATTTATTTTTTTCAAGTGAAATCATGGCGAGCATCGTTTCGGCATCATAAGCATCTTTTAAGCGCAATTCTTTTAAGATTTTCTTAATCATAATTTGTTTATGTTTTTCATTTGCTAAAATTTGCTGATTATATCCTTGACTACGCAATAATTTTAAAAAGACAGAATGAAACGTTCCTGCCACAACATAGCTACTTGCAGCATGATTCATACCTGGTAAACTAGCAACGCGACTTCGAATTTCTTCCGCTGCTTTTTGTGTAAAGGTTAATAACAAAATATTGCGTGGATGAACTTTTTTTACATTTACTAAATAACCAACGCGCGTGGTTAAAACAGAGGTTTTTCCACTCCCAGCACCAGCTAAAGTTAGGACAGGACCTTCTGTTGCTCGCACTGCTTCTAATTGTTTCTCATTTAAATAAACGCCTTGCTGTTCTAAAGCGCGAAAATAAGCGGCATCTGCATCATGCTCCATAATTAAATGGGAAGATGTCTTAGGAATATGATATGTCGCTTGGGGAACGTCGGCGTGTGTTAATAATTTTTGTGAAAATTTTTCCTGAGTCATACATTCACCTTCAAATTTATAGCATCAACTTTTAACTTTAGCGGAAGAAAAAGAAAATAGCAATGTAAAAAACAGGAGGAATGACCTCCTGTCTTCAAAAGTTATAATTTTTTTATCATGATCACATGCGGTATATTTGCTTCTAAAAAAATATCAGAAACAGTTTGGTATTCTAATCTTTTATAGAAAGGTTCCGCATGTGTTTGCGCATGAAGTTTGAGTTTTGGTATTGCTTCTTCCTTGGCATATGTTTCGCGTGCATCCATAATGAGTTTTCCAATTCCTTTTTTTCGATAGGAAGGGAGAACACATATGCGCTCTATTTTCCCGATACCATCTACCATACGCAAGCGCCCAGCTCCAACGGGAATGTCGATATCGTATATGACAACATGTTTGGCGATTTCTTCAAATTGATCATATTCTTCTTCAGCAGATACATGCTGTTCTTTCACAAAGACTTGTCTACGCACAGAGAATGCATCTTTCAGTTGTTAATCTGTTTGGACAAGTTGTGCCTTCAAATTATTTGCTCCCTTTCCCAAGGTGAAAGGTTTCGTGTACATTCCACGTTTCGTTTTCTAATTGATACAGGAGATGGAAACGATCGATTGTTTGTTCATAATAAAAATCTTTCATGCGCAAACGTCCTAAAATGTCAGCGTGCTCAGCGTCCGATAACTTTTGGGCAATTGTTAAATGTGGTACGAAAGCATACTCGCGTTCTTGTGTAAGGAACCCTTTATGCATTTCTTCATTTAAGAATGTCAGTTCAGGTGTTTTTTCAACTTTAAAATAAATAACATTATTAACAGGGGCAAATGAGCCTACCTTTCCAACATGAAGGGTGAAAGGATTCGTTTTATTTGCAATTGTACGCAATTCTTTCACAATCGTTTCTAATTGTTCTTCTGGTGCTTCAAAGGGTGCCTTTAATGTGATATGTGGCGGAACTAATGCATAATGTGGATCATAGCGCTTACGCAACCCGTTCGCTTTATCTTGAATCATTTTTGACGGAAAGATTACAATGCCTAGTTTCATTTCTCAATTCCTCCCTTTGTAAGTCTAGTTAGATTTTAAAGAAAACAAATCTTTTTTATATTATATCAAATAATTCAGAATACTGCTGGGTATTATTTCATTGATAGAATATGAGCAAAGGCCTTTGGTAAATCCATTTGCCAATATTTCCATGTATGATTCCCTTCAAACTCTTCGTAATGTGTAATGAAATTTCTTTCAGTCAGCAATGCATGTAGTTTTCGATTCGGTTCAACGAAATCGGAAACTTGTCCATCAGTTCTTTCTACAGCTGTTTCCTCTGTCCCAATGACATGATAAATATCCAATGCCTCGGGCTCTTTAAACTCTCGCACAAGGTTTAATACCGTTTCATCTACAAATGGAGATTGCATAACAACTTTACCAAATGTATGCGGATACATAAGTGCTGTCATAAAGGATACTGTACCGCCAAGTGAGTCTCCTATTAATACGCGACCTTTTCCCATCTGATATGTTGGATAATTTGCATCAATATACGGTGCTAATTCATGAGCAAGAAAGCGAATATATGCGTTATTTTTCACTTCATTTGGAAAATATTTCTCCTTACGGTCGTGTACATTTTTATATGGAATCCCGACAATAATGGTACGGTCAATTTCTTCGTTTTCACGAAGGCGTTCAAGTGCACGATGTGCCTTCCCAAGTTGAAAATAATCTTTTCCATCTTGTGCAATAACGACAGTATGTTTATAAAGAGGTGTGTAATGAGTCGGTAAGTAGACGAGCAGTGTCATCTCTTCTTGAAGTGCTGTACTGAAAAATGAAATTTCTTCGATTTTCCCTATTGCCTGGTTCATGTAAATCCCCCTAAATAAAAATAGCGTATAGATATCCATTCCTTTTCCGACATATGAATCTAAGTAGCAATGATAGCTGCATGCTCTTTTCTACTTGAATATGTATGTCATTTTATATTTTACCATAATAATAGAAAGAATCTAAAAAATTAGTATTTCAGTAAGGGAAGAAAAAAGCTATAATGAAGTTTGATTTTGATAGAGGGAGGGGGCAATTCATATGAAAAAGGATAAATCAATCGCACTGCCATTAGCAGTTTCTATTATAGCAATCTCATTTGCAGCTATTTTCGTGAAGATGTCTTCAGCGCCATTTTCTATTTTAAGTATGTATCGCTTATGGATTATCACTTTCATTATGCTACCTATTGCGTGGAGGAAAAGGGAAGAATTTCACAGAATTCAACAGAAAGACTGGTATTTTTTAATCGGATCAGGATTTTTTTTAGCGCTGCATTTTTTATTATGGTTTGCCTCTTTAAAGTTGACAACAGTTGCAAGCGCGACAATCATTTTAGCACTCCAGCCCATTGTATCCTTAGTAGGCGGTTTCTTTCTATTTAAGGAACGAACAACATATTCAGCAATAATCACGATGGGAATTGCTATTTTAGGTGTCATGTGTATTGGATGGGGGGATTTAGGATTAAGTAAGAAAGCGATACTAGGAGATCTTTTATCATTTTTAAGTGTCATCGCAGTCGTTGGTTATTTATTTATCGGTCAAACAACGGTGAAGAAAGTATCGCATTGGATTTATAGCTTTACTGTTTTTACATTTGCAGGTCTTTTTATGGCCGTTTATAACATAGTGATGAATGTACCATTTACAGGATATTCAGCATGGGACTGGTGGATTTTTCTTTTACTTGCCATTGTACCAACAGCTTCGCATATGATTAATAACTGGTTGCTAAATTACGTGAATGCTACGACGATTTCAATGAGCATATTAGGAGAACCAGTTGGTGCATCGATACTTGCATTTTTCTTACTTGGAGAAAAGCTAAATAGTATGCAAATCATCGGCAGCGTCTTTGTCCTATTTGGTGTATTTCTTTTCTTATTACAAGAACAAAAGCGAAGATCAAAAGGGCCAGTGAACGAAGCTGTATATACACAAGAATTGTAAGTGCTAGATTCATTATACTGATATGAGGTATGGTGAATCTTTTTAGAGTGTAAAAAAATATCATATAGTGGAATGACTCTTTTTGTAGTTCAGTTCATTTATAACATTGGAATGATCTTAGGGATACTACCAATTATTTCTATATCATTACCTTTCTTTAGTGAAAAGTAAAAATCCTTAAATCCAAATTAAAAAAAGCGGCTTTTGAAAACCGCTTTTTTTAATTTGGATTTGTCATATACGGTTGTACGTGTACGATGCATAAATCACGAAACTTTCCTTCAGTCGATGTTACGATAATGACGGCTCTTCCAGCTGATTTTCCTGTAATGGTGACCGTATTTCCTTTTGGAGATAATGTGATAATGTTCGAGTTCATATTTGTCCATATTACCTCTTTATTAGTTGCGCTCTCTGGCAAAACAGAAGCTGATAATTCGATGCTTTGTCCAGCTTTGATCTTCAATTTCTGTTTTTGTATATGAACACCAATTACGGGAACAACAGAAGGAGTGATGGAAAAGTTTCGTTGGATGTTGAGACAGGAAGCAGAAGTATTTGTGATAGGTGCAAGTTTTCTTATGTTTTGCGGTTGTAAAGATGCCAGCATGTGGAAGTCTCCTTTCTGTATAAGTATCGATAGTCATACTATAAAGGAAGAGTGTTATGGTACATTTAATGAAACATAAAGAATTTGTTAATTTAAGGAAGAAAATTGTCGAAGTACCCACGAGATGAAAAGAACCTCCACCTTTATAAGAGGGAGGTTCTTATTTGTTGCTTATGCAGTTTTCTCAAATTCTTCAAACTGCTTTTCGACTTCTTTTGAAGGTGTTGTGAATAAGCTGACAACCACAATGACAAGCAAGCTGACTGCGAACCCTGGAATCATTTCATATAAGAAGTCTTTTAAAAATGGAAATTGCGTCCATGTAATAACAGTTGCCGCTCCAGCAATCATACCAGCTAGCGCCCCCCATTTTGTCATGCGCTTCCAATATAAACTTAATAAAATAGCAGGACCAAATGAAGAGCCGAAACCAGCCCACGCATATCCAACAAGTGCTAGAATTGTATCGTTTTGTTTATATGCCAATCCGCATCCGATCAGTGCAATAATGAGAACCGCCATACGACCGACAAAAACAAGTTCTTTATCAGAAGCAGAACGTTTAAAGAATGTTCTATATAAGTCCTCTGTTACTGCGCTTGAAGTAACGAGAAGTTGAGATGAGATTGTACTCATAATTGCTGCCAAAATGGCGGCTAATAAAAATCCAGTAATGAGTGGATGGAATAAAATCCGTCCTAATTCAAGGAAAATTGTTTCCGGATTAGCTAATGTTAAATCATATTTTGAATAATAAGCAATACCAATAAGACCGGTAAACATAGCTCCAATAACAGAGAAAACCATCCAGCTCATACCAATTCGGCGTGCGCTTTTAATTTCTTTAACAGAAGAAATAGCCATAAAGCGTACGATAATATGAGGTTGTCCAACATAACCAAGACCCCATGCAAATAAGGATATAATGCCTAATACAGAAGTACCTTTAAATATATCTAACAATGTTGGATCGATGGATTGAATGGTATGAAATGCAGAACCAAGTCCATTTACATTCATGATTGTTACGGTTGGAACAAGAATAAGTGCTACTACCATAATGATACCTTGCACGAAGTCTGTCCAGCTTACTGCTAAGAAACCACCAAATAATGTGTAAGCGACAACAACACCTGCGACAATGAATAATCCAATATGATAGTTAATACCAAATGAATTTTGGAATAAGACCGCACCTGAAACCAATCCAGAAGCTACATAGAAAGTAAAGAAAATCATAATAACAAGTCCAGATACAAGTCGTAACATATGAGATTTGTCGTGGAAACGATGTTCTAAAAATTCTGGGATAGTAATAGAGTTATTTGCAATTTCAGAGTAGATACGTAAGCGAGGAGCAACATAGATCCAGTTTGCGTATGCGCCAAGTGTTAGGCCAATCGCAATCCAGCTGCTGCTTAATCCAACGCTAAACATTGCACCGGGTAAGCCCATTAAAAGCCAACCGCTCATATCGGATGCTCCAGCACTTAAGGCTGTTACTGCGGGGCCTAGTGTACGCCCGCCAAGCATATAATCTGTTAAGTTGGATGTTTGTTTATAGGCGAAATAGCCAATTAGTAACATCCCGAGCATGTAGATAGAGATCGAAGTTAAAGTTAACATCTGCGTACTCATGTAGTTCCCCTTCCTTTTGTAATGTCTGTTGATGAATTTACATATTTATAATCTAGCATGATTATGGTAGAAAATCCACATATAAATACGAATTTTCAGAAATGTAAGCGTTTTTTGATAAGGTTTTACTTTTAGAATATACAATTTTCTGACATGAAACCTTTGTTTTAATAGAGTATTTATTATATTTACATAAAAATAGGTTGTTTTGTCAATATAATATTGAATGAATGAAAAAATAAAATTTTTTAAAAGGTATCGACTTATAAGAAAAATGAGAATTATAACAAATGCAACTTAACAAAATATAAGCGTTGATGAAGAGGAGTATATATTATGAACATGTCAGAGAGCTGATGGATGGTGCAAATCAGTATGGAATGGACTTCGGAGCTTCCAAACCGAACCGAAAGAAGTAGGCTTTGGCGACATGATCTCATCGATATAAGAGACACGTATTATGTTTGATACGGT
The DNA here is from genome assembly GCF_022662635.1 of Bacillus cereus group sp. BfR-BA-01522. Taxonomy (NCBI): domain Bacteria; kingdom Bacillati; phylum Bacillota; class Bacilli; order Caryophanales; family Bacillaceae; genus Bacillus; species Bacillus cereus group sp. BfR-BA-01522. The sequence continues at coordinate 209,139 of NZ_JAKUDY010000006.1, forward strand.
TAAGTATGTTACAATTGTAACGAATGAAGGTGGTACCACGGGAGTACCCGTCCTTTTTATAGGATGAGTACTCCCTTTTTGTATGGAAATAGTAAATAAGTGAAATCGCTGAGTAAGAAGAGTCCGCATGATGGAGACGTTCCAGAGAGCTGGGATAGGCGGGGGCCCAGTGCGGTGCCAGATGCGGAATGGGCTTACGAGAGGTTTGCTGAACAGAGATAAGTAGGCAACCCGGGTTCCGCCGTTACAAGGATAAGGTATAGATTTGTACCTCAATAAAGCGGAATGTTTTTTACATCCAAATGAGGTGGTACCGCGGTAAATTTATCGCCCTCTACATATTTCGATATGTAGAGGGCTTTTTTATTTTAAGACAGAGGTGAAAGGTATGATGACAAAAGAGGAGTTTATGAGGAAACAACGACAAGAATGCCCCTTTTTCGTAATTGAGGAAGCAGAAGGAGATTGTATGACGCCTATTTCTTTATATCGCCGTATGAAGGGAGACAAGAAATTTTTATTGGAGAGTTCACAGTTGTATCAAGATAAAGGGCGTTATTCTTACTTAGGGGGAAAAGCAATAGAAGACAAGTAGAACTGACAATACAGGGGCATACTAGGCAGTTTGAAGGACAGGTATTACATGTACTAAAAGAAGTCATTGCACTGTATCAAGTTGAGGGCCCATTCCCATTTTGCGGGGGAGCAGTTGGATATGTTGGGTATGACGTCGTTCGGCAATATGAAAATATCGGTAAGGAATTATATGATCCCATCCATATTCCAGAAGTTCATCTTCTTTTATACCGTGAATATGTCGTCTATGATCATGTGAAACAGAAGATATGGTTTGTATATGTGTGCAGAAAAGAAGAATCGACCTCTTATGAAGAAGTATGTGAAAGATTACAAGGTTTCAAACGTGATATATTTAGTGAATTAGAAGAGCAAGTTGAAGTAGAAAAAGCCTCTTTATCTTTTACATCTTCTATTACAGAAAAAGAATTTTGTGAAATGGTAGAAAGGGCAAAGGAATTACTAACAAATGAGAAAGAGCGGGCAGAGCATATTATGCTAGTTGATCTTGCTCGAAATGATATTGGAAGAGTAAGTGAAATTGGCAATGAACATGGTTATCGGCGCAAACGGCACTTTTATCGGCGATTGTGCACCATATATCGGCGCAAATCAAAAAATAACGGCGTTTCGACAGAGAATATCGACCAACGACACATAACGACAAAAGAGGCTACCTGCTTAGGAGCCCCTTTTGAAAATGTATCACTCTTAGAATTGAATATTCTGACAATTGTTATATAATGGTTACAATTGTACCTTATAAGAAATGAGATGATAATATGGATGTATTACTAGCCCTTATTCCGATTCTGATGATTTTTATTTGTTTATTTCTGTTTAAACAAACATCATTAAAAGCATCGCTAATTTCTTATGCTATTTGTACGGGCATCGTGTTATTAACACCGATGTTTCGTCTGCAAATCGGGGAAGTAGTGCATGCAACGATTAAGGGTGGATTAATTTGTTTTATCGTCGGATATGTTTTGTTTTTTGGTATTCTTTTATTTCACCTCATGAACAAAATGGGATATATTAATCAAGCGGCAAAGTTTATTAAACAAGTGACAAAAGATCGTTTGCTACAAATGTTATTCATGTGTTTTGGCATTTGCCCGCTTATTGAATCAGTCAGTGGATTTGGCATCGGTTTTATGGTAGCGGCACCTATTTTTCTTTCGCTCGGTTATCAGCCGTTTCAAGCTGTTTTATTATCGTTTATCGGTTTACTAGCAAGTTCATGGGGAGCGATGGCAACGGGAACCATTATTGGAGCACAGCTTGTTCATATATCGCTCGTTCAGTTTGGAACTAGCACAGCACTGTTCAGTATTCCTTTCTTTGCATACTTTATTGTACTTTCCTTATATGTTGTTGGCGGATGGGAAGCAGTGAAACAAAAATGGAAAGAAGGACTCGGCTTTTTTCTCTTATTTTCTATTTCTATTTATCTTTCAAATGCATATGTAAGTGTCGAGTTGGCCGGTATTTTAAGTTCAATTGTAACGATTGCATGTGGTTTGACCATAATAAAACTGACCGCGAAGCAAGAGAGTAGAATGTTATCAGAACATGCAGCAACGATAGAGCGGGGGCCTTCCATTGTTAAGATTATGAGTCCTTATCTCTTTTTAACAGCTTGTATTTTATTATCTCGCCTCGTTCCTACTTTCCATCATACATTACAATCTTACGCTGTTTTAAATTTACCATCTTACTCTTATAAACTAGAACTACTATATTCCCCGGGATTTTGGCTTGGTGTTACTTGTTTGTTTACTATTTTTGTCTTTCGTGTACCATCTGCGATTATAAAAGAATCATTATTTCAAACGGTAAAACAATGGATTCCGTTTGCGATTACAACGACAATGTTTATTGCCATTTCAGAACTAATGGGAGCCGCAGGGATGCATTCCTTGTTAGCAGATGTAGCAGGAAATACATTTGGAACGTTATTTGTCTTTGTAGCACCTTTCATCGGTGGAATTGGCGGCTTTTTAACAGGAAGCAATGCTGGATCTAATGCGATGTTTATTAACCTGCAAATGCAAACAGCACAAAACGTAGGATTGCCATGGCAATATGTTACAAGTCTACAAAATACGGCATCATCAGTAGCAACCATTGCCTGTCCATCGCGGATTACACTTGGAGCTTACTTATGTAATGTTCCATTTCGCGAAAATGAGTTATTGAAGAAAACAACACTCATGATTTTCGGCGCAGTGTTGATTGTAGGTATCGAGGTCCTTATTTGGTATATATTCTAATAAATTATTTGAAAAAATCCTCTGCCACAGGAGGATTTTCTTTTTGCAATGAATAATTTATAAAAGAACAAACGTTTCTATTAAACAAAGAGGAGAGGATCCCCGTGCCGCTAAAAAACTATGGTGTATTAAAAGGAAAAGCAATACAGTCTAGGAGTGGAAAAGGGAAAACACCTCATTATCAAGTCCATTTACAAGGTGAACAAGGAGTGGATTATCGAATTGCGATTAATGTGAAGTCACAAAGGTATCCATCAGAAGTACTATATTTCGCAAGCGAGAATATAAAATCAGACGCGATTACCATTTTACTAAGCTTGCCATTTGGTTTTACAAAGGTGAAGCAGAACGAACCGAAAGTTGCATTGGATTATGTGAGAGGGAAGTTGTTTGATGCAAGACAAATGATTCCTTTACCACCAGAGAAATCAGGCGCCAACAATGACTTAAATGAAAAAATAGAACAGTATATAAAACGAGCAATAGTCGAAGAAGCAACTATTTATGCATTTGGAGAGCGATGGGGGCCAGAAGAAAATACGCCAGATGCTTATTTTCACTTTAAACCAGGAAATGGTATCCATGATATTCATATGAATCAAGGGAATGTGGAAAAGTGGAAAAAGGATGATGGCATATGGCAAGATGGCGGGATATTGATTCATTTTGAAAAACAAGACAAGTGGGCTGGTATTTTCCTTGCCTTTCAATCACAGTCATGGTGCACAGACGAGAATGGGCATGCTCTTGCCCCTGTGGAGGAGTGTAACTATAGAGGTAGAAAGTGATGCTAATGACTAAACAAGGCACATTCCAACATCGTGATGTGCCTTGTTAATATGTTTTTATTTTATAGAACAAGTAGCTGATCAGCATAGAAATGCATAAAAATAGAATGGTTATACTTGAAAAAGCGAGCATATACATATTGTATTTTACGATTCCTTCTATTAGCGTATGACGATCGTAATGAAACAAATGAGCGATGCTATTGCATAAAAGAAGAAATCCGAACAGCGTAATCAATCCATCTATTGAGCCTTCTATATCGGATTTGCTTAAAGCAATATGTGTTGAGATGCATATTGCAATGAAGAGAAAGAGCCAAAAAGATGGAGTGGATAAGTTATTTATCGTAAATAAGCTTTTCAATAAAATGATAGATGAGAAACAAATATGTTGCACCATTTCCATATTGATAGAAGCTGATTGTGTGTGTGTTTCTAGCACATTTATAAATAAATCATAAGAGTCTGGGACAAAATAATACATACATAGAATGAAAGCGGCCATTCCTGAAAAAATGGGAGCAATTCCAATAAAGAAGTTTCCTATTCTTTGATAAACACTTCTTGGGTGATATTGATGTCTTACATATCCTAAACGCCCATTGCTTACATTCGTAGGAAATAGCTGTATAGATACAATTTGGTGACGAAATACAAGGCACATGAGAGCGTGGCCAAGTTCATGAATGGGAACGCCAATCCATGCTGTTAAAAGGAATCCCTTTCTACCAAAAGCTCTCGTCCAATAAGTTCGAGTTCGTGATTCTAAATATCCAAGAATGAAACCAACTATAATAATCATCCCCACTAATGAAAATAATTGTATAAAGCTTACAAAAAGTATATGAACAATTGAGTATACAAGTTCCATATGTTTCATCCAATCTATTTATAATAGTATTTATTATCATATCACTTTGTTTACAAATTGCTAGAGCATGTTTTGTCTTCCTTTACATATATTAATCTTATAGCAGCTTAGAACATGCATATAAAGGGGGAGATGGAATGACATGTCCAAATTGTCATATGGAGAATACCGCTCATGCAAAGTTTTGTGGGTATTGCGGGCATGCTTTAACCGAGCTTGCAGAAGAACAAGCGGGAAGAAATGACAATTTAGAAAAACGAACCAATGAAGTGCGAGAGCAAGTAAAGGAATTTGTAAGCGGGTATTTTCATTTCTTTAAAAATGCAATGAAAGCTCCTTCAGCCATTATGAAAAGTGGATCCATTGAAGGGAGAAATGGAATAACAAGTCTTATTTTTATTTGTTTTTTATTTACGCTTGTTTTCTATCGCATTATGAATGAGACGACATGGATGACAATGAGTCTTATGCCTGAAACACCGTCTCCTTCATTGTTAGGAGAATCTATTAAAATCTTTTTCTTTCTCCTTGTTTTATTCCTCTTTATTGGATTTATTATTTTTATAAGTGGTAAGTTGATGCAGTCATCTTTTTCTTTTTGGGAGACGTTAGGAGTATGGGGAACAGTAGCAACACCAGTTGTTACGATGCTCATTCTTTCATTTTTATTTAGCTTTTTAACTATTTTTCTAACTATGTTATTTTTAGGAATGGCTGTAACACTTATGGATGTAGGGATTATTGTTTCGATATTTAGACTAGATCGAGGTGGATTAGATCCAGTTTATACATTGATTATCGCAAATATTCTTATTTTTATTGCAGGATGGCTTGTATTTTGGTCTTATTTGAAAATAATCGTTCATCTGTTAACTGGTTTATGAATTTTTTAATGTGAAAGGTACAGTAGCGATGATGCGCTTGTACCTTTTTTGAATGGAAAGAGCAGGATATTGGTGAAACAAGAAAGCAAATATTATACTTTGTATAAGAAAAAGGTGTTATTTGTAGAAAATCTGGAAAATGTAAAGAGTAGAGTAAAATGAAGGAGTGATATAGTGAAGTATGTAATTATTGGTGGAGATGCGGCTGGTATGAGTGCGGCGATGCAAATTATTAGAAATGATAAAGATGCACATGTGATTACGTTAGAAAAAGGAGAAATTTATTCGTATGCCCAGTGCGGACTCCCCTATGTAATAAGCGGGGCAATTTCTTCTACGGAAAAATTAATTGCACGCGATGTGAAAACATTTCGTGATAAGTATGGGATTGATGCAAAAGTACACCATGAAGTAACAAAGATTGATACGGAACATAAAATGGTGCATGGAATACATACAGATACAAAAGAGGAATTTCAATACGAATATGATCGCTTATTAATTGCAACAGGAGTTAGACCTGTTATGCCAGATTGGGAAGGGGCTCATTTACAAGGCATTCACCTTCTCAAAACGATTCCAGATGCTCATCACATATTAGAGACGTTAAAAGAGAGAAATGTGGAACGAGTGACAATTATCGGTGGTGGAGCGATTGGTCTTGAAATGGCGGAAACATTTGTAGAACTTGGAAAAGCGGTGCGAATGATTGAAAGAAACGATCATGTTGGTACAATTTATGATGCGGATATGGCAAAGTATATACATGAGGAAGCAGAGAAGCATGGAATTGAAATTTTAACAAATGAAAATGTGAAAGCTTTTAAAGGGAATGAAAAAGTAGAAGAAATTGAAACAGATAAAGGGACATATGAAACGGATCTTGTCTTAGTATCAGTAGGAGTAAAGCCCAATACAGATTTTCTTGCAGGAACGAATATACGTGTAAATCATAAAGGAGCGATAGAAGTAAATGCCTATATGCAAACAAATGTGAAAGATGTGTTTGCAGCTGGGGATTGCGCGACTCATTATCATGTCATAAAAGAAATACAAGATCATATACCAATCGGGACAACTGCGAATAAACAAGGACGACTTGCGGGATTAAATATGGTTGATAAACGAAGAGCGTTTAAAGGAACGCTTGGTACAGGAATCATTCAATTTATGGGACTTACACTTGCAAGAACCGGTTTAAATGAAAAAGAAGTAAACGGATTGAATTTGCCATATGAAACGGTAAAAGTAGATTCGACAAGCAGCGCTGGTTATTATCCGAACGCGGCGCCGCTTCATGTGAAATTATTGTATCGTTCAGATACGAAACAATTACTTGGGGGACAAGTAATTGGAGCGGAAGGTGTGGATAAGCGAATTGATGTGATCGCAATGGCGCTTTTTCATAAGATGAGTATTCATGACTTAGAAGATGTGGATTTAAGCTATGCACCACCTTATAATAGCGTGTGGGATCCAATCCAACAAGCAGCTCGGCGCGCGAAATAGTACTTCTTATCGAAAGGCTATTTTTCATATTCACTCTTGAAAAATATAGTATTTATCGATTATATTTTCATATAGTATTCATTTTTATATAATGAAGAAGCGCTAGTGTTCATGCAGGAGGATTAGAAATGGCAATTAATTTAAAAACAGTAGAAGAGTGGATTGAAGAAGCAAACGAACGACATGAAGAGGACTTTGGAGAAGTTATTCAAGAATTAAAAGAATTATGCATTGGAATTGATAATGCTACATTAATTTATCCGAAGCATGTATTTTGCTTTGGGAAAAAAGTAGAAGTATTCTTTTTCTTCCAAGATCATGTTGTAATTGGACAAGCAAAAGAAGAGTATATTGAAGTGGAAAAACTAAAGTATGACGATATGACAGACGTAAATTTAAAAACAAATGACAAAAATACAACATTACAACTGAATTTTTCTAATGGAAGATCTATTTTATTAGATAGCTTAAATGATAATTGTGGTTCGAAAAATTGGCTATTTGCAAGACAAATTAAGAGCATTTTTAAATTAATCTAACGAAAAAAGCAGACGAAACAACGTCTGCTTTTTTCGATTGGTAAGAGGGGTTTAAGGCGCTTGTCACTATTTGTCGAGCGGTCGATATTCTCTGTCGAATCGCCGATATTTTTAAAGTTGCGCCGATATATGGTGTACAATCGCCGATAAAAGTACCAGTTGCACCGATATAATTTCATGTACTACGACTTTTAGCATTTACATCGGCAGATTTTAGCTATGCAAGTTGCCTTTTAACCAATTGCGTGGTCGAGAAAAACCAACTGGAATTTGGATGAGAGTCGTTTTTTGCGTTACATCAATTTTATATAATTGATCACAAAGATTAACATCGAAACCTAAAAGGGGGTGACCACCCATGCCCATTGCAGTGGCAGCTAAGAGGAGCTTTTGAACAAGTATACCAGCTTCCATTTGCTGTATGCGGTACCCTCTATATCCAAATGTATCTTTCATATAGTCTGTATTGCCGATAACATGAAGACAAAGTGGGACTTGATATAAGTTTACATTATCTATTGTTAGACTTGAATGCAGGAGATGACGATGATCTCCAGGAGCAATGGATTCTAGTGCATGAGCGTCGCTATTATAGGAATACGCCCCGCTAGGTAAACCGTCTATATGAGAAAAGCAGCCGTACAAGGAAACGCGTGCTTTTGGATTCTTGTCGCTATTATCTATGTCATTTTGGTAAAAAAAAGAAGAAGCTGTTTCTTGCAATAAAGTAGCAAGTTCAGTGACATTCAGTTTTGTTAAGAAAAAATCAGACTCTGGTGAATAACGTTTTTGGCAAACAACTCTAAAATCATAAGATAATTGCTCTACTTTAGGAAGAGAGAAACTGTCTTTACCATACGTAGTAATTGCTTCGTTTCGTAATGTTCGAAATTGCTCAGTTGTTTCGAGCATAGAGGCTTCGTTTATTTTTAGAATCATTGGATATTCAGTCACATGTTTTGAACGAACAAAGTGTTTATGTTGCAAAATAGGGAGTTGCTCCAATAAATCGTTAGACGTGACGTTTGGTATTGTTAGAGGATTGCGCCAAGTAGATTCATTAGATAAAGGAATAATAGCATATACGCTCTCTTCTTCTTCAGAAAGTCCAAGTAAATGATTGATCGCCCGATCTAAAAATTGATAATATACGCCAGTTGTATAGCCAAATTGTTTGGAGGACGCCAGTAATTGTCCGATAAGAACACCGGTATCTAGACTGTGGAGTCGATAGGAAAAATGATTATATTTAAAGAAGTTTTTCCAAAACATTGTCGAAACAAAGATAGTGCCAAAGCAATCCGATATGTCACAGCGATCGCCAAGTGATTTTTCAAGATAAGAGTCAAAGTTTCCAGCGCGAAGTAAGAGAAGCCGATGATGCGCAACATCATAATGATAGATTCCTTGTGGGCAATCTTCAATCTTTAAATAGATATATAATTCGTTTGGATATAATCCACCCCCAGAGGGGAGAAATCTTCGAAATATATTGACGTTATGTTCAACAGAAGGTTGACATACCTTTGTTAACCCAAATGTATACCAAAGAAAATGACCAATATTTGTGATAGTAGGGCTGTTATACATCTGTTGATTTCTTACTGTTAATGGGACTTCTAGAGAAAGGGGAATACTGGGTAACCCGCGGTATAATTTATAGGGAAGCGGGGCATCTTCCCAGTTTACTTCTTGATTGTGAGGCATAATTTCATCGACTGAAAAATGTAAATGATGAAGAAATGTATCTAGTTGCATTTCGAATGAACCTCCTTCATAGTGATCCCCCACTAACATAAGTTGGTGGGGGAGAGTAGATTATGGGAAAGGATGCGGATGTGGATTTAACTGTTCAAATGTAAGAGACTGATCAACATATCCTAGTTTCATTGGTACAGTCAATACTCTTTCTAGACCGGTTATACGGGTTAAGTGATGCCCAAATGTCATCGGTAACATGCCGGGAATTAGTACTTTTACACAAGATAACCCATTTTTCTCTATAAGTGGAACAGTTTGATCAACGACAATAACATCAAGGCCTGCATGATGCAATCGAGTTAAAAGATGGGATAAATCTGATGTTAAATTTTTATCGATGGATTTTAAATAACTCATCTCTTTAAATGTTTGTAGCGGCTGATGAGTGTTCAATAAAAATTGAAGGCGCTCTTCCGCTTCTGGTAATCCATATAGCATACTGTGGTCTTCCATTTTTGTCACAAGATAAGGGTCTTGTAAACATTGTTCATATGTTTTTCGATTTGTTTCAAGATTTTCATCCATAATGAGTAACATACCGGCTAGTTCATGAATTGCGCTTTTTACAGCGCGCACAGGATCCATATGAGCACCACCTGCACAGACGAGATTCATGCCACTTTTCCTCGTATTTTTAGCGATTGCCCATATGCTTGGGATGCCGTGTTCCATTGTTGCATTAAATACATGTAACTCATAGCCTGTAATCGCCTGCATTCGAGCAATCATAAGTTGTAATTCTATATCCTCTGAAGAACGGAGATCGATGCGCGGTAAGGGTAATTGTGCATACCAAGTTAGTAAGAAAGAGTCGCGTTCTATCACTTCTAAAATGCCGTGGAAAATAGCTTCTTCTATACTGCCGCCAATCGCGCATCCATTTGAAGTTTCATAGACAAAAGCATCTTTATGTCCCAAGCTGTAATAAGCAAGTGATTCTGGAACTAAAACGGAGCGATTTTGTAATAGTGAGTATCCCCATACCCAATTTTGTGGATGATCAGGATCAAATGGTTTAAATGGGAATCCATCCCGATTATAATGTTCATCTGTATGTACACCAACTGTAAGAGGATTGATCGCGATATTTTCAAAGTCTCGGTAACTCCCATAAACATTTGTCCGTTTCCCGCGCGGAGCCATTCCACAGTAGCGCTCTAAGCCTTCCAAAATTGCGGTTGCTTCACTTATTTTGAATGAATGTGTCCGTCCGGCAACACCTTCATTTCCTAATATTAAAGGCATATTGACAATGACATCAGCAAATGGCAGAAGGGAATGCTGCATTTTGCCATTTAACAGTCCTGTTTTCTGATTTAAATAATCTTTCTTTAAACATATGCTTAAATCGTGTATGGAGCGGCAACGGTAATTGTCGCTGTTCGTTTTCAAACTTGGTTTGAATTGCAGAATAGCAGCTTCTTCAGAATCATTTGGCACTGTCCCGCATACTGGGCAGAGAGGGTCTGGAAGAAATGAATGGCGTGAAGATTGGAACGTTTGTAAGTTTAGGAATATGAGTTCATCTGATAAGGAGGTATGCTCTTCTCGCTGTATGTTCTCGATTTCAGCATGAATAAGATAGGACATGTGCAGCAGCCCGATTGGTGTAGCACATATATCCCGCTTTGTCATTTGGTCTGTTTGGAAAGAATATGTTCGTTGTAATTCCCACATCTCTTTTTGGTCGAATCCGGCTGTAAATCGCCTTGCATCAGCGCATTGAGAACATCCTGGTTGATTCGGTGTAACATAAGGACCGATAATTCCTTCCCCAAATGAAGTAAAGGCGCGAAGCCATGGAATATGGGCGGATCGAAATCGTTCTTCAGCTTGCTGATGAATGGAAAGAGGGGATCCGTCATGTAGTACAAGGGCGAGACGAGTATGCTCTGGGATACATTCTTCCAGTGTATGTTGACGAAAGATCGGGTAGTGAGCAGACAATTGCTTATCTACACAATCTGCAAGTACGCCATCTCCGACAATTAATAATTGAAAATCTAGCATTCGTCTACCTCCTCTTTTATAACCACACCGAAAACACCGCTTAAACCTTCTTTAAGGAATGGTTCAATAGATAAATCAAGAATATATGGATAAAGATCCTGTTCTTTTAATTTCTGTAAAGCATTTTGCAAAGTGGAAAGATTTGGAGTGACTTCTTCTGTTTGGATTTCGATTCTACATGGTTCTCTATCTAGCATGAGGATAGAGGAATTCCATAATAGATTAGACTGATAAGGAGCTTCCTCGTTTTGAAAATGGGACAGAGCTTGTTGTAATGCATTCCTTAATGCCAAAGTTACGTTGAAGTGAGCGCTACCATACCACTTATGATGTGCTTGAACCCAAATGACGGGAAATCCATATAAATTTTCAGCCATTCCAATTGTAGGTTCTTCGCATGCGATGCGAAGCGCATCGAAATAAAAGCGGCACTGTTTATCAGCAATCTCAGTAAGTTCTAAAGGAATTATTTCTTCCGGTTTGCTTGTTTGCCTCATACATAACTGATGTGAGAAATAATGCTGAAATGCGCGGTAGATACCTTCTGTCATCGTTTCTCCAGCTCCAATTCCAATAAACTCTTCTTGCTCAGAAAGGAGAAAGTCAATCATTTTGGAGACGTATGTTTCAATTCCGGTTAGACCTGCTGAGCGCCGCGCTTCATCATGAGTGAATCCACTACAAATAATGGGAGGAAGGAGTGCTGTTGGTCCTTCTGATAATGGATCTGCGATTTGAATATAGCACTGTGACAAAGGAAGTTGTTGTAAGTCATCTTCTTCCCACATATGAAAAATGCCGGATGTTCTAGAAGTTAGCTTGTCAAAAAAGCGAAAAAGTTCATGGGAATGATTGCGCTTGGCATCTTGTTCTAGCTTCTTATCGATCTCTGTTAAAAGTTCGAATGTTACACAATTGTTTATTGTAAGGGGGTGTCTAACGAAAGAATGCCAATTTCCTTCAAGTGTCTCTAAATCGAGTAAAAAGAATTGGCCGTTTGTTTCTCGATTTGAAGCTCCAGTAATCTCTTTAAATAGCTCAAAAACAAGTACATTTGCTAGCATGGCACCAGCGATAGGAGAGAAGGAATCTTCCCATTCGTTTGGATGAAGAGCTGTTTCATGCATGCGATGCCATGCAGATTCCCAGCATTGTCTGCAATCAGAAGTGATGATGGGTCCGACTAAGCCAACTTGTTCTAAATAAATAGCAGGGATAAAGTTTTTCTTTTCTTCCTGGCAAATGGAATCGAGTAGACGTAGTTTGTCGATATTCCCATTTTGAGATACATATAAAATCCAATCGAAAGGCTCGAAAGTTTCTGCTAAGGAACAATCTATCGTCGTCTCGATTTCCTGAACAGAGACACCTTGATCTGCTGATTGTGCTTCTTGGATGAGTTCGTCTAGTCTCGCTAAGTTTGTTGCATCTCGATCCGTAATTAAGTAATGAAACGTAGGTAAACCAGATGTTAGTAAAGAAGCAACTAGTGAGATAAGCATAGGGCCAGATCCAATCGCTAACACGTTTGCCTGCCGATACGTCTGAAAATGTAAGGCGCCAGAGTGAGACGATGCCTCTAAAAATTCAATTTGTGATGCATACCTTTCTAAGAGTGTATCATCTAGTTGATGCGGAGCATTTTGACTGACGTCGCGAACAAAACCATTTGTATATAAAAGCTCACCGATTTCAAATACTCTTTTTTGATAAGGAAGGGGGAGTCCGTTCGTTAGTTCTTCCAGTGTATGTTTGCCGTTAAACATCGGCATTAATTTTTCAATCCATTCGTAGATGCCATCTCCTTGCATCCGAAATGAGCTGACATTATTTCGAAAATAGACACCTCCGTCTGAATCGGGAAGGAAAAAGGTATCTTGATTCATTTTCAGCTTTGCAGAAGGCGAGAAATTACTCATTACATTACCTCCTAATCATCGCATATTTTAGGCATACATTATCAGTGTATGTATCATAAATTGTCCGTTATGAGTGCGGAAAGAATGGAGATTTCTAAATAAAAAACCAGATGAAAGATTTTCCGCTTTCATCTGGTTTCTATCATCTAGAAAGTCTATCAACCTTCTAATAATAATGATTTTGGATCTTCAAGCATTTCTTTTACTGCTACAAGGAAGCTAACAGCTTCTTTACCGTCGACAATACGATGGTCATAAGATAAAGCAATGTACATCATTGGACGGTTTTCCATACGCTCGTTATCAATTGCAACTGGTCTTACTTGAATTTTGTGCATTCCAAGAATACCGACTTGTGGAGCATTCAAAATTGGTGTTGACATAAGGGAACCGAATACACCGCCGTTTGTAATTGTGAATGTGCCACCTTGTAGTTCTTTTAATGTAAGTTTATTGTCACGAGCTTTTTTACCTAGGTCACGAATATTTCTTTCAATTTCAGCAAAGTTTAATTTATCTGCATCGCGTACAACTGGAACAACTAATCCATCTGGAGCAGCTACAGCGATACCGATGTCATAGAATTTTTTAACAACAAGCTCGTCGCCTTGAATTTCAGCATTTAATAGTGGGAACTGTTTTAATGCTGCAACAACTGCTTTTGTAAAGAATGACATAAAGCCAAGACGAACATCATGTTTTTTCTCAAATGCTTCTTTGCGTTCTTTACGTAATTCCATAATCGCAGTCATATCAACTTCGTTAAATGTTGTTAACATAGCAGATGTTTGTTGAACTTCGACAAGTCGTTTTGCAATTGTTTGACGGCGGCGGGACATTTTTACGCGCTCAACTGGTTTGTCAAATTCAGTTGTTACAGCTGGTTTTGGACTTGTTTTTTCTTGTTTTGGTTCTGCTTTTGGAGCTGCAGCATGTGCTTGTACATCATGTGGTCTTATGCGGCCAAGTGGATCAGTACTGCGCACTTCATTTAAATCGATGCCTAATTCACGTGCCATTTTTCGAGCAGCAGGTGATGCGATAGGGCGGTCTGTATTTGGAAGACCTTGTAATGCTGTTTGACTTGGCGCAGCGCTTGGAGCCTCAGCTTTTGGAGCTTCTTCTTTTGGTTGTTCTGGAGCAGCTGGTGTACTTGCTGCAGCTGTACCATTTTCATCTAAAATTGCAATGACGTCGCCAATTTCAACTGTATCTCCAGGTTCTCCTAATAGTTTTGATACAATACCTGAATCTTCTGCAATGATTTCAACATTGACTTTATCAGTTTCTAGCTCAACAACGCTACCACCTTTTTCAACTTTGTCGCCTACGTTGATCAGCCATTGCGAAATAGTTCCTTCTGTAATAGATTCTGCAAGCTCAGGTACTTTAATTTCAATCATTTTAAATGTCCTCCCCTTATTTGCCTAACGGTGTGTTTTCTTTTACGGTAATCTCCAAGTTTTTTAGCTTACTGAGGTAGATGAAACGCTACCTCAGTAAGCCAGAAATCACTTTCTTTTTCAGTTACTATACACTTCTATTTCTTGTTTATCTTGGCGAAAGTTATAGTTTGTATCTAAAGCATGAGCAATAATGAGTTCTTGCTCAGCTTTATGAGCATGTGGATCGCCGCCAGATGGGCTAGAGCGGTCTGGGCGTCCAATATATCCTGTTTTCAATTTGTCGCCAGCAAGTTCGAATAAGATTGGAGCCATGTAATGCCATGCGCCCATATTGCGAGGTTCTTCTTGAACCCAAATGATTTCTTCTAAGTTTTTAAAACGTTTTATAATGGATTGAACTTTTTCAGCAGGGAATGGGTACAATTGTTCAATGCGAACGATATGAAGTTCATCTAAATTGTACTCATGTTTACCAGATTCAATCTCAGCTGCTAAATCAATTGCCATTTTACCAGTCGTAAAGATAAGGCGTTTTACTTTCGTTGGTTTTGTACCAAGTTTTTCTTGCTCTAGTGCAGGTTGGAAACATCCTTCGCTTAGTTCGCTACCTGTAGAAGCTGTAAGTGGATGACGCAATAAACTTTTTGGTGTCATAATCACTAATGGACGAACCGCTTCTGTACCAAGAATAGAAGCTTGACGGCGCAAGATGTGAAAATATTGTGCCGCACTTGTTAAGTTTGCAACAGTCCAGTTATTCTCTGCAGCTAATTGTAAGAAACGTTCTGGACGTGCACTAGAGTGCTCTGGTCCTTGCCCTTCATAACCGTGTGGTAGAAGGAGAACAAGACCTGATTTTTGTCCCCATTTTGCTCTACCAGATGAAACATATTGGTCAAATAATGCTTGAGCTGTATTTGCAAAATCACCGTATTGTGCTTCCCACATCACAAGAGTTTCTGGAGCAAACACATTATAACCATATTCGAAACCAACAACAGCAGCCTCTGATAACGGACTGTTATGAACAGAGAAAGATGCGTTAATATTTGGTAAACGGTGCAGTGGTGAATATGTTTCATTTGTTTCTGTATCATGTAGTACAATATGCCGTTGTGCAAATGTACCACGCTGTGAATCTTGACCAGTTAAACGAATTGGCGTTCCTTCTTGTAAAATGGAAGCAAATGCTAATGATTCAGCTAGTGCCCATTCCACTTTACCATCTGCATCTAAAGCAGTTCGGCGGCGTTCTAAAATTTTCTTCACTTTCGGATAAACGTTAAAGCCTTCTGGCCAAGATAAGAGCCCTTCATTAATCGCACGAAGCGTTTCCAGCGGAAGACCAGTGTCAATTGGTTGAATACCTCTTGCGACTACATCTGGAACTTTCACATGTATCGCTGCTTCACTTGTATCAGCAGGTGGCACTTGTGCATATTCCGCTTTTAATTGCTCTTGTGTAAATTGCGTAATTGTTTCCACTTCATCAGAGCTTAAAACACCTTCCGCTTTCAATTGTTCAGCATAAATAGCTCTGACAGTTGGATGGTTTTTAATCTTCTTATAAACTTGTGGTTGTGTAACGGCTGGGTCATCCATCTCATTATGACCATAGCGGCGATAACCGATTAAGTCGATTAAAATATCTTTTTTGAAACGTAGGCGATATTGAATCGCAAGGTTTGCCGCTGCCAGACAAGCTTCAGGGTCATCTGCATTTACGTGAACAATTGGAATATCGAAGCCTTTTGCAAGGTCACTTGAATATCTTGTAGAACGAGAATCATAACTATCTGTTGTAAAACCAATTGTATTATTTGCGATAATATGAATGGTTCCACCAGTTTGATAAGCGTTCAATCTGCTTAAGTTCAATGTTTCAGATACAATACCTTGACCAGGGAAAGCTGCATCTCCATGAACTAAAATGACGAAAGATTTTGAACTATCTTGCTCAGGATAACCGGCTTTTTTACGATTTTCTTGAGCCGCACGTGCGTAGCCTTCTACAACAGGATTGACGAATTCAAGGTGACTTGGGTTATTTGCTAATGTAACACGTGTACGAACTGTTTCATTACCAACAACTTGTTCGCGACCTAAATGATACTTCACGTCTCCTGTCCAGCCAGCATTATGGTTCGTTTTATCGTCAGATTGAATCGTTGCATGTTTAAACTCAGCAAACATGTGACTATATGGTTTTTCTAATACGTGAGCGAGAACACTGAGACGGCCGCGATGAGCCATACCAATCATGACATCTTCAACGCCAGCTTTTGCACCTTCAGCAATCATTTCATCTAATACAGGTACAAGCATATCGACGCCTTCTATAGAGAAACGTTTTTGCCCAACGAATGTTTTATGCAAGAATTGCTCGAAACCTTCAACGGCTGTTAAGCGTTTTAAGAGAGCAGTTCGTTTTTGATTTGATAATGGTTGACGCAAGGAATTTGATTCCACCATTTGATGCAACCATGTACGTTCTTCGCTATCTTGTATATGAGAGAATTCATAGGCTAAGGACTTTGTATACACATCTTTTAATCTATGAATTGCATCAAGAGCTGTGTGAACATCATTTGGCGCATCTGGCCATACTGTTTTCGCTGGAATCGCTTTCAAATCTACATCGTTTAATTCGCGCATCATTGTCTCAATGAGAGATTGTCCATCATGCGGTTCTTCCATTGGATTAATATGGGCAGATAGATGACCGAACGAACGGATATTCTCGACAACTTGCACAGCTTTCAAAATTGTTTCAATGTTTCCTGTACTTTGAGGAGAAAAATTTGTTTCTTTGTTGTCCCCTGTTACGACATCCACTTGGAACGTAGGAGCTCCGAACGTTTCAAAAAGCTCTTGTAATTCCGGATCAACAGAACCTTCATTCGTCATATAACGATCATACTGTTCAATAACATAGCCAAGGTTCGGACCATGGAATTTGGCCCAAGGGTTTGTCGCTGTATTCTTCCTCGTCATTTGTTTAAACCTCCCAATGCATATATTCCTTTCTTTATGTGAAAAGGATGCATTTCACTCTTTTCATAATTGATGAACCAGTAATGAATGTAAATGTTAACTTTACTCTTATGTTATTACAATAATTTACATAATACCAAACATTATTACTTATCCGTTTTGTAAAAAAACATTCACAATTACTTATCACCTAAGTTAATCTTTCATGTTATAAATTAATTTTCAGGAAAAAATAGGTGATTTCATCTGATACGCCTGTATTTCAAACAAGTAGTATTACGATGAAATATAAAAATAATTGTTAGAATTTTTAGTTAGAGTGTCGTTTGGATTATGTATATTAGAATAATAAGCGCTTACAAATATATTATACAACAATATAACAGAATATAGTATAAAAAATGAAAAATTTTGAATTTACCACAAACTTTATTTCGATAGTGTTAAATAATGAAAGAAAAAAGGAAGTATTTGATTATAAAGGAGGATTATAAATTGAAAATGGCGTATAAATCGTTTGTTTTTGCAAAAATAGCAAAAAATCCTAAAAAGCCATGGCTCATTTTATTTGTAAATGATAAGAAATGAAATATTTTAAAAAGATAAAAGGCATATAGACATATTAATTTTTCTTATGACAAGGGAATGAATATAACGAACATTTATTATGTTTATCATTCCATTTTGAATTGAAAATAATCATGATGAAAGATATAGATAGATGAACGAATGAAATGAATTCATCAAAAAGGAATGTTGTAGTCCGCTTCAAGATTCAGAGAGAAGCAAGGAAGATGGGGGTTATCCGCAACCCCTGATTGGTGAAGGATGAAGAAAGCCTCCACTGATTAAAATTTTACTGCATTCTTATCATTTTAGCGGCATTAACAATTAGTACAATCTTTCTTTCATTTGTGATTTGTACCAAAACATATTAAAGTGAAAGCGAGAAAGGTGAATGAGATAAATGCAAGCTATGTATGTTTTAGGATTAGGTGTACTTTTAATGTTAGCGGTGTATTTCTTCGTTCGGAAGGATATACAAGGCAATACATTGACAAAGCGAGGATTTTATAAATTAATAGGTTGCTTAGTTGTGATGTTCATTGGCATTATCGTTATGATTGTGTTAATTAGTAAGCAATTGTAAAACAAAAACCCTATTTTTGGTTGTCAATCAAAAATAGGGTTTTTGTCTTGAGCATTATTCCTTATGAAAGAGATGGATTGCGAAAGGTTTCAAGGAAATGCAGGGCGACTTTGGAAAGGGAACGATTTTTTAACCAAATCACTGCGGAGTCAGATGTAATAGTCGAGTCTTCAATATCCATCATTTTTATACCATTTAAAGGAAGTGCAATGAGAGTTGATTTCGGGAGTAATGTGCACCCAATGCCGGATCGAACGAGTGAAAGAAGCATAGCAGCATCCGGACAATCGCAAATGATATTTGGTTTTAAACCATGCTTTTGAAAGTTTTCAAGAACTTTTTCGTAAAGACCGAACCCTTTAATTCGCTGGAGTAGCATAAGAGGTAACTTGGCGAGTTCTTTCATAGAAATCATTGACCGGTTATCCGCCTTATCATTCGGCATGACAGCAACAAATTGATCTGCAGGTAGCGATAGGGAAGCAAAGTCTTCCATCTCTAATGGAAGGCGGACAATCGCGAGTTCAATTTCGCGATTTTTTATAAGTTGTGCTAAGCGAAATGAATCTCCTTCCTGCAAGCGAAATGTCACGAGCGGATATGTTTCGTGGAAGGAACGTAGTCTGTCTGGAATATAAGAGAAAGCGGATTTCACAGAACCAATCGATAAGGTTCCTTTGAGACCACTTCCAACTTCTTTTACTTCAGTAATAGTTTCATGGAAGTGAGTAAGAATCTCCTTTGTCTTTTTAAATAAAACATGTCCAGCTTCAGTAAGTTCTAGTTTTCGTCCATTTCTTTCTAGTAATTGAACGCCGAGTTCTTGTTCTAGCAATTTCAATTGCTGACTTAATGGAGGCTGTGCCATATGGAGTCTTTTAGCTGCCCGGGTGATTTGCCCCTCTTGTGCAATTGTGTAGAAATAACGAAGTTGCCTAATATCCATACTGATTCCCTCCCAATGGATCACTATATTTTTTTCGTATGGAATGCAAATTTTTTTAGTATTTTTCATCTATGATATCACGTGATAGAGTAATAATGTAATGAATTTTCTGATTAATTAGAAATTTGAAAGTGAGGAACTGTGCAATGCGTAAAGAAGTAGAAATGAAAAAGGAGAGACGAAAGAATGGATAAATTCGCAGAAGCAAAGAAAAAATTGAGAGGTTCGATCGCCCCAATTATTACACCATTTGACGAGAGCGGTGCAATTGATTTTCAAACATTTGAAAACTTAATTCATTGGCATATTGAAAGCGGGAGCCATGGTATTTCTGTTACAGGTACAACGGGCGAGCCAAGCTCTTTAAAGGTCGAGGAACGTGTAAAGGTAATGGAAACGGCGGCAAAGGCAATTAATGGGCGAGTTCCTTTCGCACCGGGGACGGGGTCTACCAATCATGAAGAAACCTTGTATTTGACAAAAAAGGCACAAGAAATTGGAGCGGATGCAGCGCTTGTTATAGTGCCTTATTATAATAAGCCATCGCAGCACGCATTGTACAAACATTTTAAAACTGTCGCGGATTCTGTTGATATTCCGATTATTATTTATAACATCCCAGGAAGAACAGCTGTCAATTTACAAGTGGAAACGATTGCGAAGTTAAATCAAGATTGTCCCAATATTATTGGAATAAAAGAGTCAAATAAAGATTTTGAACATATTAATCGTGTTCTTCTGCATTGTGGAAGAGATTTTCTCTTGTTCTCCGGCATTGAATTGCTTTGTTATCCAATGTTAGCAATTGGTGGCGCGGGGCATATTAGTGCTACTGCGAACGTTGCTCCAAAGCAAGTTGCAGAAGTCTATAATGCGTGGAATGAAGGAGACATAAAACGTGCATTAACTCTTCATTATGAGCTTATGCCACTCAATGATGTGTTATTTAAGGATACAAATCCAGCTCCTGTAAAAGCAGCGCTCGGTATGATGGGGAAAATTAAGCCGGTACTTCGTTTACCAATGGATGTTCCATCACAAGAATTGCAAGATGAAATTCGGGACGTCTTAAAGAACTATGTAGAATTACCAGAAAGCATTGTATCTAGATAAGGACATAGCCCCTTTAAAGTCATACAGATTTTAAGGGGCATCATTCAAAAAATTGTAGGAGGGAAGAATGTGCATATAGAAGCGAAGGATATACAAAAGGATAAATCTTATGAGCAAATAGAACATGTAGATTTATATATTGATGGAGAATTTAGAAAAGCGCAGTCTGGAAAAGTATTTGTAAATATGAATCCGTTTACAAATAAGGAGATTAATCGAGTAGCTGAAGGGGATAGAGTTGATATCAATCTGGCAGTTGCTGCAGCGAAATTCGCTTTTGAAAAAGGGCCATGGGGCAAGATGAAAGTAGAAGAGAGAATGCGATATATCAATCGAATTGCGGACTTAATTGATGAGGAAATAGAAGAAATCGCGTATTTGGAAGCACTAGATACGGGGCTTCCTATTAGTCAAACGAGAAAAATGACATCGCGTGCAGCAGAAAACTTTCGTTTCTATGCAAGAATGGTGCAAACGAAATTACACGGTGAAGCATATCCAGTCAACAAAGAATTTATTAATTACACTGTCTATCATCCAATTGGGGTTGTTGGCCTTATCACCCCATGGAATGCACCGTTCATGTTAGAAACTTGGAAAGTAGCTCCGGCATTAGCTACCGGGAATACAGTTGTTTTAAAGCCGGCTGAATTATCTCCTTTAACGGCTAACAAACTGGCTGAAATAATTCATAAAGCAGAAGTGCCAAAGGGCGTCTTTAACGTCGTTCATGGCTTTGGGGAAACAGCGGGTGCCTCTCTTGTCGCTCATAAAGATGTGAAAGCAATATCGTTCACAGGTGAAACAACGACAGGTTCGATCATTATGAAAAATGCGGCTGATACGCTAAAGAAAACTTCAATGGAACTAGGTGGTAAATCTCCTCTTATCGTCTTTGAAGATGCGGATTTAGAGCGCGCTTTAGATGCGGCTGTGTGGGGCATTTTCTCATTTAATGGAGAACGCTGTACCGCTAATTCTCGCTTGTTACTGCACAAAAATATTAAAGATCAATTTATTGAAAAATTAAAAGAACGTGTAGGCTACATTACAATCGGCGATCCGATGGACTCTAAGACAGAACTTGGTCCGTTAATTGAAAAACAGCATTTTCAAAAGGTACAAAAGTATATTGAAATCGCGAAAGAAGAAGGATGTGAAGTGATACAAGGAGTTGTTCCCGAATCGGTGCAAGCGGGTAACTTTGTGCCGCCAACTTTATTATTACATGCAAAAAATGAGATGCGAGTATGCCAAGAAGAAATATTTGGTCCTGTTATGGCTGTTATGGAATTTGAAACGGAAGAAGAAGCGATTGCAATTGCTAATGATGTAAGGTACGGACTTGCTGGTTATGTTTGGACAAATGATATGAAGAGAGGTCATCGACTTGCGCAGTCCATTGAAGCGGGCATGTTATGGGTGAACGCTCAAAATGTACGCGATCTTCGAATTCCGTTTGGTGGAGCAAAAGATAGCGGGATTGGAAGAGAAGGTGGACACTATGCCATTTTCGAGTTTTATACGGAACCAAAGGTCATTCATGTTGCAATCGGAGATCATCATATTCCGAAGTTTGGCACAAAGAAATAACAAGCTGCAGATGAAAGTATAAAAACAATAGTTTCATGAAAGGGGAGAGTGAAATGCCAGCAAAAACAGGAAAAGAATATATCGAAAGAGTAGATCAAGCAAATGCCAATGTATGGATTGACGGGAAGAGAGTAGAAGGAAACATCTCAGAACATCCTGCTTTTAAAGGAGTAATGAAAACGCAAGCTGAGTTATATGATATGCAGCACGATCCTGAGAAAGCAGAGTATATGACATATACTTCTCCAACTTCAGGAGAGCGGGTCGGCACTTCCTTTTTGCAACCAAAAACAAAAGAAGACTTAGCAAAGCGCCGCAAAATGATTCAAGAGTGGGCAAAGTACAACGGCGGTATGATGGGGCGCTCTCCAGATTATATTAACGCGGGAATGATGGCTTACGGATCGGCTGCTGAAATGTTTGGAAAACAAGATGCGTTTTATGCGAAAAATATGGCGGAGTATTATGAGTATTGTCGCGAGAATGATTTATCTTTAACACATACATTAATTCAGCCGCAAGTGAATCGTGCGGTTAATGCATCGCAATTATCTGATCCTTATATTGCTGCGCGCATTGTAGAAAAAACGTCAGAAGGCGTAGTCATTCGCGGAGCGCGTTTACTCGCAACGCAAGGAGGAATTACCGATGAAATTATGGTGTTTCCTTCGACTCTTTTAAAACAATCCGAAGAGGAAAATCCATATGCATATGCTTTTTCAATTCCAAATCATACACCGGGCCTGAAGTTTATTTGCCGTGAATCATTTGATTACGGAAAGTCTCATTTTGATCATCCGCTTGGATCGAGATTTGAAGAAATGGATACGATTGTCGTATTTGATGATGTCGTAGTGCCTTGGAATCGGGTGTTTGCCTTAGGGGATGTTGGCGTTTGTAATCAAGCTTACAATGAAAGTAATGCGGTTGTTCATATGACGCATCAAGTTGTCTCAAAAAATATCGCAAAAACGGAATTTGTATTAGGAATTTTACAGCTCATGGTAGAAACGATTAATATCGGTCAGTTTCAACATGTACAAGAAAAGATGTCGGAAGTTATTATGGCGCTTGAAACAGTGAAAGCATACGTAACGGCGGCAGAAGCGAATGCGAAGCTGGATAAGTGGGGCATTATGACACCGGACTTTACACCATTAAATGTTGCACGCCATTACTATCCAAAAATTTACCCAAGATTTAGTGAAATTATGCAACTGCTTGGAGCAAGTGGTTTAATGGCAATTCCATCCGAATCAGATTTTCAATCGGAATTACGCCCTGATTTAGATAAATATTTACAAGCGGCAAATGGGGACGCATATAATCGTGTGAAATTATATCGACTAGCTTGGGATGTTTGTATGAGTGCATTTGGCACGAGACAGACATTGTATGAACGCTTCTTTTTCGGAGATCCAGTTAGAATGGCAAGCGCGCTATATAATGGCTACGATAAGCAAGTATATGTGGACCGCGTAAAAGAGTTTTTAAATCGCTCGGAAGAGTTAATCGAAAAAGTATAAAAATGTGGAGGTGCAACAAATGGAGTTTAATATTATTCGCATTGCAAGAACAATTCTAAATGTGAAAGATTTGGATCGTTCGCGAGAATTTTATGTAAACGCTTTAGGGTTTGTCGAGACGGAATGTGATGAGGAGCATATTTATTTAAGAGGGTTAGAAGAACATGTTCATCATAGCTTAGTATTGAAAAAATCAGAGCAGCTAGGGGTTCATGCACTTGGGTATAAAGTGAAGAGTGAAGCAGATTTAGATAAACTAGCAGCATTTTTTCAATCAAAAGGATTAAAAACAAAGTGGAAAGAAGAAGGAACACAATATGCACTGGGCAGGGCATTACATGTTCATGATATATCAGGAATGCCCCTTGAATTCTTCTGTAAGATGAAGGGGGCTGAGCGTATGATTCAGCGTTATGATCAATATCGTGGAGCAAGAATTCAGCGTATTGATCATGTAAACTGCGCTGTGCCAGATGTAGAGAAAGCTTACGACTTCTTTGTCAATGAACTTGGTTTTGCATGTTCTGAATATACAGCAACAGAAGATGATCGCGTATGGGCTGCTTGGCTTCACCGGAAACAAACGGTACACGACCAAGCATTTATGAATGGAGAAGGACCACGCCTTCATCATATTGGCTTTTGGTTACCAGATCCATTAGCACTTATTCATTGTTGCGATGTCCTTGCATCACTTGGCTATGGTGAAAATATGGAAAGAGGTCCTGGACGCCACGGATTATCGAATGCATTCTTCCTGTATTTACGAGACCCAGATGGATACCGAATTGAGCTGTATAACGGAGATTATTTAACAAGTGATCCAGATTTCAATCCAGTACGCTGGGATTTAAATGATCCAAGACGCCAAACGTTCTGGGGGCATAAAGCACCGGATAGCTGGTTTAATGAAACATCTCCATTTTTAGATATCGAAACAGGGGAAAGAATCCAAGAGGCAAGTCCAACGTTAGAACAGAGAAAACCAGATTTTGTGCTATAGATTATCAGAATAGTTTGTGAAAATGATAGGTGAGGTGATAAGGTGAAGACGCTGTATATGCAACACTCCATTTCTAAAACGTTACGAGAAGAAACAGAGGAATGTGTGCTTGCACTTGGCTTCTTTGATGGCGTTCATATTGGTCATAGAAAGCTCATTAGAACAGCAAAAGAGATTGCCAACCAAAAGAAAATCACATTTGCTGTTATGACATTTTACCCACATCCAAAGGAAGTTGTGAGTCCTTCTGATGGCCCGATGAAATATTTAACACCTTTGAAAGTGAAAGAAGAGCGTTTTAAAAATATGGGTGTTGAAAAATTAATCGTAGTTAAGTTTGACCCTGTATTCGCCCGCCTATCTAATCAAGAGTTTGTGGAAACATATATTATCGGATTTTGCTGCAAGCATGTTGTTGCCGGATTTGACTATCATTACGGATATAAAGGGCGAGGCAATATGCAGCTATTAAAAGAACAAGGACAGAATAAATTTGAAGTTACAACGATTCCAAAAATAGAGCACCGTCATCATAAAATTAGTTCAACCGCTATTCGAAAACTACTTTCCCATGGAGCAACACATGATATTCCGAATTATCTAGGTGATTATTATGAAATAAGGGGAATTGTACAGAAATCCTCCCTTTTTTACGAAACGTATAGATTTATTGAAGTGTTCGTGGAACAAGATTATATGCTACCAGTACCTGGCGTTTATCATATTGTGGTAGAGATTGATCAAATTTTCTATAAGGGAGTATGTCAACAAATAAAAGAACAGCAGCTTCTTCTGCAGTTATCCAATTGCCCCATTGATGTATTAAATAAACAGGTAAAAGTAAAATGGATCCAATCTATTTTTGGAAACGCAAATGTATATGATATCAATCGGTACGTTTTACTAGATCACTTAGCGATATAGAGAGCCTTATGCTCTTAAAATAGCGGGATAAAGTTGAATAAAGGATGAGGTGGGTTTTATATGATAAAATCCAAAAACATAAATTACGAGGAGATTGCAAATTCAGAAAAATTTAAAGCGTTATTGCGCGAGAGAAAAAGATTTACAGTTTCTGTAACAATCTTTTTCATTTGTTTTGCGCTACTTTTACCGATTTTAACATTGGATACAGATGTATTAACAAAGCCAGCGATTGGTTCTATATCATGGGCTTGGGTATATGCCTTTGCTCAGTTTGGTATGACTATTGTCATTTGTCATCTATATGTAAAAAAAGCAGCTTACTTTGATGCATTAGCTGAGCAAGTGTTAAGGGAAGAGGCAGAGGGGAGAAAAGTAGATGGACTATAAAGTGGTAGTAATGTTTGGATTCATTGTGATTATGACGCTTGTTATTACCTATTATGCCTCGAAAAAAACAAGTAATGCGCGTTCTTTTTATACAGCTGGAGGGGGACTAAAGGGATGGCAAAATGGTTTTGCAATTGCCGGTGATTTTATGTCAGCCTCTTCTTTTTTAGGTCTTATTGGTGCGATTTCCCTTCTAGGATATGACGGATATTTTTTAATGTATGGTGCGCTTGTATCGTATTTAGTCGTTTTGCTCCTAGTGGCCGAACCGCTTCGCAATCTAGGGAAATATACATTGGCAGATATGATTACAGAGCGTTTTCAAAATAAAAAAGTGCGAGGTATTACGGCATTTAATGCCCTTACGATTTCTGTTTTTTACATGCTTGCACAGCTTGTCGCAGCGGGAGCGCTCTTTAAATTACTATTAAATATTCAATATGAAATATCTGTCGTTATTGTAGGGCTTGTTATGCTTGTATTTGTTATTTTTGGCGGTATGACAGCGACGAGCTGGGTACAAATTACGAAAGCATTTTTATTATTAGGCGGGACATTTCTCATTTTCATCATGGTAATGAGCAAATTCGATTTTAATGTTTTTCGGATTTTTGAAGAAATGAAAACAGCAACGCCCCTTCAAGAGGCTTACCTACATCCAGGTGCAAAATATACAAATGGATTAGATGCCTTTTCTTTAACGCTTGGCTTAATTCTTGGTACAGCTGGCCTTCCTCATGTTTTAAGCCGCTTTTTAACCGTTCCAAATGCAAAAGTAGCGAGAAAATCTGTTGCTTATTCCATTTGGATCATTGGCTTATTTTATATTATGGTCATCTTTTTAGGATTTGCTGCTGCAAAATTCGTTGGAGCTACAGAGATTATGAAAGCGAATCCAGCGGGAAACATGGCGGCACCATTGCTAGCCAAAATATTAGGCGGTGACATGTTATTTGCTGTTATATCAGCTGTCTCCTTTGCTACTATTCTTGCTGTCGTAGCGGGAATTGTTGTCACAGGGGCAACCGCATTCTCTCATGATTTTTATAATGAAATTATTCGAGAAGGAAAAGCGACTGAAAAGGAACAGCTTCGCATGGCGCGATTTGCTTCGATTGGCATTACAGTTTTCTCTATTATATTGGCATTGTTTGTTCAAAAAATGAATGTCGCCTTTCTTTCATCATTAGCATTAACAGTTGCAGCAAGCTCTAATTTGCCTGTCATTTTATTTACTGTATATTGGAAGCGTTTTAATATAGCAGGAGCCATTACAGGCATGCTCGTAGGTTTACTTGGCAGTATGATTCTCGTTGCGCTTAGTCCGAGTGTATGGAGTCCGAAAGTAGGAGAAGCGCTTTTTGTAGGAGAACCGTTATTTCCATTGTCTTCCCCAGGCATTGTCTCCATTCCGTTAGGATTTCTTGGAGCTTATATAGGTACAATTTTATTTGCGAAAAGAAGTAAGACGGGTAATTTTGAAGAAATATTGGTGAAGTCGAATACAGGAAGCAATGTGAAAGGTATTAGTCATCATTAAGTGAAATGAGGGAGGAAAATATGAGGAAAATACAGTTTAAATGTTATGGCCGATCCCAAATAGAAGAAGCGGAGCTACATATAACAGAAGATATGGTCATATGGAACGGAAAAGAGTATAAAAGTCACGAGCTTGCATTGGATATTCCAACTTCAGGAAATATTTACGGGACATTGCTCAATTATAAAGGAGCACTTGCCGCATTAGGAAATTCGGTACATGAATTGCCATATAAACAAGCGCCAATGGCTCCCATTTTATATATCAAACCGATAAACACAATGATTGCCCGGGGAATGCCGATTCCGTTACCGAGTGAAGAAAGGGAGTTAGAAGTTGGGGCAGCACTAGGAATTGTCATCGGAAAAAGAGCGACGAAAGTAAGGGAAGAAGAAGCGTTAACATATATTCAAGGATATACGATTGTAAATGACATCAGCATACCTCATGAAAGCGTGTATCGCCCAGCGATTAAGCAAAAAGCACGCGATGGATTTTGTCCAGTTGGCCCATGGGTGATAGAGAAAGGGGCTATTCAAAACCCAAATGATGTAAGCATTCAAGTATATGTGAACGGTATATTGCGGCAAGAAAATCATACGAAAAACTTAATTAGACCAGTGGAACGACTTATCGCAGATGTAACAGAATTTATGACTTTATATGAAGGAGATATACTGCTTGTTGGTGTCCCGGAAAATCCACCACTCGTAAAAAATGGAGACCGCATTCGAATTGAAATCGAAGGAATTGGCAGCTTAGAAAATCAAGTCGTTTTAGAAAAAGAACTTGTGAGAGGAGGAGTACGATGAAACGAGCGCGCATCGCATATGCTGGTGGGATTTACTACGCAACTGAAGTAGATGGCAAGTTGCAATTAGATGATGGACGGATGCTAGTAGAAGAGGAAGTAACATGGCTCCCACCAGTTGAGCCGCGAACAGTATTTGCCCTCGGCCTAAATTACGCAGATCACGCAAAAGAGTTATCATTTAACGCGCCAACAGAACCCCTTGTCTTCTTAAAGGGACCTAACACATTCATCGGTCACCGTGGTCAAACATATCGTCCAGAAGATGTAACATATATGCACTATGAATGTGAGCTAGCTGTTGTTATGGGAAAAACAGCTCGAGGCGTTAAGAAAGAAGAGGCATACGATTACGTCGCTGGCTATACAGTAGCGAATGACTATGCAATACGGGATTATTTAGAAAATTATTATCGTCCAAATTTGAGAGTGAAAAACCGCGATACATGTACGCCAATCGGTCCATGGATTGTCGATGCATCCGACATTGACGACCCGATGAACTTAGCGCTCCGTACATATGTGAATGGCGAGCTGACGCAAGAAGGAACAACGAAAGATATGATCTTTTCCATCCGGGACTTAATTGCCTACTTAAGTAGCTTTATGACATTAAGTAAAGGAGACATCATTTTAACAGGTACGCCAAAAGGATCCGTCGATACGAAAGTAGGAGACGAAGTCATCACCGAAATTGAAGGAATAGGCCGTCTGATCAATACCATTGTTGGGGAAGAAACGTTTTCTAAACGATAGAAATCGAGAGAGTAGCTAACAGAACGGCTACTCTTATTCTAGTAATCTATAAAAAGAAGGGGGCCTACGTCCATGCCGCATTTTATAGTCGAGTATACGGATAATATAAAAGAAGAAGCGAATATGAAAGAACTATTAAAAAAAGTAAACGATATCCTTATTTCACGAAGTGACATCTTCCCAACAGGAGGGATTCGTTCAAGAGCAATCGAATTACAAGATTACTATATCGCTGACGGACAAGAAGAGGATGCATTCGTCCATGCGACGCTTAAAATTGGAGCCGGGCGAACCACACAAGACAAAACAGAAACATGCGACCGCCTATTCAACATGATGAAAGAACACTTCGCAGACCTCGCCGCCAAACGCTACTTCGCCTTATCCATGGAACTAGCAGAATTTAACGAAGCAGGAACGTATAAGTGGAATAATATACATGAGCGGTTTCGGAGGAAAGAGAAGAAATAACAAACGATTATATCATCTTATAAAATGAAAGGCTTACGGGCTAAAAATGGACAGTAAGCCTTGTATATTTTTGCTATGTGCATATTTGTGTTGGGAAATAATGGTACCCTCTTTTGGTGACCGCTGTATAGAGCGCTTCTATATTATTTATAATTTTTCGTAGGAAGTGTAGGGGATTCTCATGCTCATTAACTTAAGGATATTTCAGGTTATAATTCTGAATATTATGTGTTTTATGGATAAAATTAAAAAAGAAGTATTGATGTGGAATTTTTTGTTAATATTAAGATGCATAATTCTGTAATAAGGAGGATTTATATGTCCGTAATCGTGAGGAATGACAGATTGATAAAACTATTGAATGATTGGTATATCGAAATTCGTTCAAGACATATCGCGAAAGCTCATAGTATGAAGGAACAGATTGATAGTTTGATTCAAGAACTAAAAGAGGAGAAACAGGAGTTATTACAGAAACAGGATTTATTACTTTATTATTCTCTGCTTGATTTTCGATATAATTATTTAATAGACAATATGAGTATATCGAAAGATAGTTTTAATCAAGTCGAATCTTTTGGAACACCAACAGATGAACGTTTATCTTATTATTATCATTTCTTTAAAGCAATTTATATGAGTGTTACAGGTAGCTATACTGAAGCAAGAGAACACTTTGATAAGGCAGAAGTCCTTTTAAAACATATTCCGGATGAGCTAGAAGAAGCTGAGTTTCATTATAAATTAGGCTCGTTTTATTATGATATATACAAAGGACTTTTATCAGTTAAACATGTTACTAAGGCAAAAGATATTTACCTTAAATTTACTGGTTATGAAACCAATATTGCTTTTTGTGAAAATATGTTAGGGCTGGCTTGTACTCATTTGAAAGAGTGGGAATTAGCTGAGGAACATTTTACAACTGCAATGGATCAATTTCAAAAAAACAATGAAGAATATTATATTTTAATGGTTCGACATAATATAGGATTATTATATGCAAGTCAAAACCTCTCAAGTCTAGCTATTCGATATTTATCTGAAGTAAATCTAAAAACATCAGGAAATTATCGAGCAATGTTTATTGAAGCACAAGAACATTTCAAGCTCAAAGAACACGAAATAGCAGGGGAACTGATTAAAAAAGGGTTACAAATTTGTAATGCATTGGAACATGAGGAATATCAACATCGTTTTATGATTTTGGATGCTAGGAACAAAAATGTTTCTGCTGAAGAGTTTGAAAAAATTGTATTAGCAGGAAATGAGTATTTTGAAAGAGAAGAATTATATACGTATATGTATGAATCTACGGAGGCTTTAGCGATTAAGTTCTATAAAGAGGATAATCACACAAAAGCAAGTAAGTATTTTTATTTAAGTACACAAGCAAGAAAGAAAGTATTTGATAAGGGGGCACTAAAATGAAGAAAATGATAGGTAGTATAATGGGAAGTATGATGGTTTTAACTTTAACGTTCGGGATACACACATTAGTAGAAAAACCGCAATATGCAGACGGTAATCATCATAAAATGATGTTGATTCAATATGCAGATGGGAATCATCATTAATATTTGTACACGTTTTAGGTCTTCTAAAAAAAGGGAGACCTCCTTCGATAACTTCGGGTTTAAAACGTTAAATAGAGCTGACTTCGTGTAGAAGTCAGCTACTTAAATTATTACAATATTTTTCCCTGGTTCTATTTGAACATTGAGGAATTTTTCACTATGTAAATCATATTCTAGCTGAATCTTAATGCCGGCTGTTTTTGCACATTCTCCTGAACCAGAATAATATAGAAGCCAAATGATAAATGATTAGGAACTTGAAAAATAGTAGCATCTAAAATACATATACGTTGAAAATAATAAGTGTACTAGTTAGGGGGGAGACAAATCGTTTAGTTGTCTTTTAACTAAAAGGGAAAATACAACCTATAGAAATAAAACAGCGTATCGGTTAAAACGTTGGTTAAGCATAAGTGTAGCTGTATTGGCATAAAGTTGAAATGAGAGAATTGCTTGCTACATGTGACTAATACAGATACATAAAGCAGCTAACTCTCGTGCACCATACTTACTAATAAAATTGGATTAATTAAAAGAATTAGGGATGGTTCTGTATATTATGTTTTTCCTGGTGGTGGAATTGAAGATAGTGAAACACCAGAAGAGGCAACAATGAGGGAAGCCATAGAGGAATTGGGTGTTGAAGTTAAAGTTAAAGAATGTATTGCGAAAGTTGAATTTAATGGTACACAATACTTTTTCCTGACTGAAATCATTAAAGGAAACTTTGGTACTGGTGAAGGTGCGGAGTTCACTGACATAAATAGAAACAGATGTTCATATTTGCCAATGTGGGTAGATATAGAAATGCTATCATCTATAGATGTAAAGCCTAAAGAAGTTGCTTTAAAGGTGCAAGCCTTATTCAAGTAATAAGTGTATTGGTAAAATAACGGTGGTTGCTACAACTGTTAAAATCTAGTGCACCTTTTCATGAAATTAAACACTTTTTACTATTGCACATGCAGAACATTTACGACATATCAAACAACTTTTCATTAGAACAAGAAAGTATATCAAGAGTTCCTGCCTTAGCATATATTTTAACTTAAGAAATTGCTGTTTATAAAAAAGAAATGTGAACACTTTGATACGTAGGCATTACAAATGCTTTGAAGGGTATTGTTGATTTACAAAAATCGTAGCAATGTTTATCGTTAAGTATTCTTATATTATTCGGGGGGAAATCAAAACAAGAGATGTATTGGAATTCATCAATCTTTATATTATTTATAGGTTTAAATGTGTTTAAATCGAACAATAGATGTTTAGAGGTCTTATTGAGCTACAATTCTATTTGTATATAAATAGAGGGAATGTTATCATATAAAGTAATCCAATACTAAAAAATCATATTGCAAAAGGACATACCTACGCATAACCATAGCGTGGGTGTGTCCTTTTTTTGTTTAAGGAGGAAAAAGTTGTGGGGAAAACGTTATTTATTGCGGAAAAACCGAAAGTTGCCAATGAAATTATGAAATTGCCGCGATTCCATCACTCACAAAAGTACATTAGTAGCAAACCTTATTATGAAAATAATCATTATATTGTCAGTTGGTGCCGTGGGCATCTGCTGGAACTAAAAAATCCGGAAGAGATGGATCCAATGTATAAAGTGTTTAAGTTAGAGCATTTACCCTTAATTTATCAGCCAGATTATAAAGTGAAACAAGAAAAAGCTGAACAATTGTAGATTGTCAACCAAATTTGACCCACCTACTACCAATCGTTGTCGCATCAGTCCAGCTCAAGGGTATCGTGAATCTATTATTCGTCTTGAAAAAGAGGGAAAAACACTTAAAACGATTGATCCACTTATCCGTAAGAAGGGGGATAACGGCACCTTTTCAGCTATGCGCACACTTGTTGAAAGGGATAAGGCGCAAACAGAAACATGCTAATCCCCCATCTCCTACCTATCAAATAGCTAGAAAACGTCTTGCCAGATAGTTTTGGATTCATCCGAATCATCTGAATACCTCAGAAAGAAGGGATTTAGAGCGATGTTTCAAAAAATATCCTAATCTCCAAACTGTTTATGAAGTCATACAAGAGTATCGTACAATGATAAAACAATCTGATTATGAAGGATTTTTGCAATGGCTAAGAAAACAACTTTCCCATAAAGAACAACCCTTTTATCCATATGCCGTCATTTACGCAACGATTTACAAGCCGTGAAGCATGCCTTTATTCTTCCCTATAGTAATGGCGTGTTAGAAGGGCAGGTAAATCGCTTGAAATCAATCAAACGAATGTTGTATGGGCGAGCTGGTTTAGCTATATTGCAAAAGTGCATGTTATATAAACTCTGATTTATTATTTTGAAAGAATAAAATTTTATACGGTAACAACGTTATATGAGATTTCACCAAATCTGCGTAAGAATCACTTTGATATTGCAAAAAACAGTTGATAAAGTTGAATGGACACCTGACAAGGGAACGGTTATAAAAGAATTTAATGACCTTTTACATAAGTATAAGTAGTCATAGTATAATAATATTAAGGGTTTTTCACCCAAAAATATACTAATTAGGAGGAAGCCATTATGTTCAAAAAGAAAATTTTTAATGCAATAAATAAGATCGATAATGTTTTAGTACCTAAAATTTATCAGGTGAAATTTGAGAATAATCCCTCTATTAAACTAGAAGACTACCCTGATTTATATGAATTAGGTGAATGGTTGAGTTATTCTACTAAAAGTTGGGGATGTCATTCTAAACTAAATAAAGTAGAATTTGAGAATGAATTTTTTACAATAACAAATTTAACTGAAAATGAAGTGAAGATTACTTATGGAGGGGAAGGAATGAATCCCTTTTTTCCAGGTTGGCGACAATCTGTCAATGAAAAAAAAGACTAAATTTATTTTTAATATTTCCATCATTAGTGTCGCGTAAAAGTGTTTTGAATGTTCCGTTTCTTGTTTTTTTCCATAAAAAGCAAAACAAAGATACTTTAACAGAGGTAGTAAACATCCATTTTTTTACTAAAACCTTCGACTCGTTTAGCAGAAACATAAAAAGTTTTATGGAACGCTCTTTCCTTGGATTTTACGTTGCCAAATGTGTGCAGGGTTCCATAACGACGCTTTTAAAAAGCGACTGATTTGCAAATAGGTTCGCTTACTTTGCGAAGACAACTGAGCTAGCACATGTAAACAGTACACAATCATTGCAATGTATATTTGATTGTGCACCGCTTGTTCGTTCTGACCGTAAAACTTCTTGATGTTCAAATGTTGTTTCATCCATTTGAAAAACAATTCTATGGCCCAGCGTGACTTATGTAACTCAGCGATTTCGTCCGCGCCCAAATCAAATCGATTCGTCAGTAAATGTAGTTCATTTCCTTTTGAATCGAGTACCTTGATGAAACGAAATGCGTTTTCAGAACGATTTTGTGTCGTGCCAATCCCAATCACAATCATTTCATCCGAGATCACAGCGGCTTTTTTCGGGAAAGAGAATTTCTCAATCACCTGTGTCACCGCATTTTTACGTAATCGTGAGACAAAAAAGTAACCTTTATCCGTCATATGGTCGAATCGCTCATAATCTAAGTAGCCGCTGTCAAACACATACATGCATTCTTTGTCATCTACGAATACCCTTTTTCCATAAAGACAAGCCGTAAATGAAGCTTCACTCCTGATTTTGTTCGACGACATTCCGCTCATTGATGCTTTTTCGGTGGTGTTCTGCAATTCTTCTGAGAAGATGCAAGCACTCAACGCAAGTAAACTCTCGGTTTCATGGAGTTGTGCATACAGAAGTAATTTCATAAATGAAGCCATATGAAGTTTCTTTGTATAGTGGTTTAAATGATGCTTTTTCACCTGTTCTTCAAATAATGAAGTAGAAATTGGTGAAAGCCATTGTTTAAATGATGTTTTTCGTGTAATCTTCTCCATGAGATGTCCTTTGTTTTGGATTTGGACAGGTTACTACCGCCAAGCCATTATAAAGGATTTTTTTATGAGTTTTATAATAAAAGAAAATTCAGATTAATATTCCAGGTTGCATTAGTTTAATGCGACGCTAGTGAAGTTTTATATGTAATAAATTCCTCTTTTTCACTATCAGTTAAGTTGCCGCTTAAAAAAGCAGGAGCACCATTACATGAACTAACTGTAAAAGTCGACGGGATATATAATAGCGTTTCCGCACATATGGTAGAAGCACAGAAACCATTCTCAACCACTTATACAGATATGATGTCAGGATTAGATGTAGCTAATAATATTATGGGGGCTGCGAATAAATTAGCAAGTCATAAGGTTGATATTCCTGCTGCTACACGTAATATAGGGAATATTGACTTAAGAAATAGTTTGCGAGATTTTGGAGTACCTCCAGAAAAAATGGAAGCGTATCTGGCCGAAGAAAAGAAGACAAATGAACAAATATCATTTATGCTCGATATTACGCCTGGCGTTGGTGCAATAAAAGAAGGCACACAAATGATAATGGGAAAAAATCCTTTAACAAAAGAACAATATGGACTTGATGATTATGCATGGGGTACATTGGCGGTTGTTTCAGGTGGTACATCAAAAGTTGTCGGTCGAGTTTTTGGCAAAGTTGGAGATCTTGAGAAGAAAGCGAACAACCTAGAGAAGGCTGCTAAAAATATAAAATATGAAATATGAAGTGAAAATATTAGGAAGAGGCTCTACAGGTCGAACAACTGCCAAATCTTTAGAGGAGCAACTAGCAATGAAAGAAGTTAAGTCCAATCCTCTAGGAAAGCCAATTCCCAAAATAGTAATGACAGATCCTCGTTGGCCTCATGAAGAAGGATGGGTTAAAATGGCTCAAAATGTGAATGGAGTAGAAATACACTATGCTAAAAACACAAAAACAGGTGAATTTGATGATTTTAAATTTACAAACTAAACAAGAAGTAAGGGGATAAAGAATGAAGGTAATATGTATAAATAACAAATGTAATCAATTTTCAGACAAACGATTAAAGCAAGGTTATACACATGACATGATTTTAAATTTAGAAGTAAGAAAAGAATATGTGGTTTATGGTATGAGCTTATCAAATGGAGAATTAGATTATCAACTTTTAGGAGAAAATGAGAATATGCCATCATGGTATCCAGCAGAATTATTTAATGTTTCAGATCCTTTACAACCGTTAGAATGGTATTTTGCAGATCATAGACACATAAAAGAGACAACAATAGATTATATATGGGGCTATAAAGAATTAGCCTTAGAAGATTCACATGCCTTTGGTTTAATAGAAAGGGAGAAAAAAGATATGGAAATATTTTTAAAACGCAAGGCAGAAATTGATGAATTTATGGAACTATAATGTCCAAATTTCTTTGATGTGTGGTTAAATAAAAGCAATGTAACTTAGCTAAACCGTAGGAATAAACAATTTCTACAGTTTTATTATCGAATATTTTTCTAGAATAGCCTCTCATTCCCAGAATCATTTCCGTACTCCTACGGGATTTGTGACCGTCAAGTAAAATTGGTTCTTCCGCACTTTTGGTGAGGATCTATATGTCCCCATGTAAAGAGATTTGGATATTTTTTTAGGAAAACATTTTCCCTACAAAGTTATTAACACTCTTTGTGTTTATAGTTTGCTACTCGCACGTCCATACATCATTCGTTTGATTGTTTTAAGTCGATTAATATGTCCTTCTGTTATGCCGTTACTAAATGAAAGAGAACATGCTGCAGTAATTGCTTTTACGTCTTTCTCCGCATAATTTATAAACGTTCGAATGGCGGGAAATGGAATATCTTTATATGTTATAAGCCAATTTGCTAAGCCTTCAGCTCGTTTTTCACGAACAATAGATAGGAAATCTTGAATCATGCGATGAACTTTTTTCAGCTCAGGAAACTCTGTTCAAAATGTTTCTGGTATGCTATTTTTC
This sequence comes from Bacillus cereus group sp. BfR-BA-01522, assembly GCF_022662635.1. Taxonomy (NCBI): domain Bacteria; kingdom Bacillati; phylum Bacillota; class Bacilli; order Caryophanales; family Bacillaceae; genus Bacillus; species Bacillus cereus group sp. BfR-BA-01522. The sequence goes on from NZ_JAKUDY010000006.1 coordinate 246,389, forward strand.
CACTCTTCATATTCTACCTCACTCCACATAGACCGTAAGAGATGTGATCGAGATACTGTGAGCATAGTTTTACCTAATCCTTGCTCTCTTCGTATTTTAGCAACACATGTATTTAGGGTAGAGCGTGATCCTTTATATCCTATTTTCCTTAGGAGTTCTTCCATTTCGTCAACAGTCTTCTCTTCCGTACTATAGGAATTAGTCTGTCAGACTGTATATAATCTATTTTCTTCCAATCTGCAGGGACATGTTGGTTTAGTGATTCTTTCAATGCATCAAATAGCCCTTTCAGAGTATATGCCACTGTTGGGCATGAGGAAGTGCTTCGGAAATGGTGGGAAAGATAGTGTTAAAACAATTGTTCGGAAAATTGTGAGATAAAATTTTAAAAGTACTAAATAATGAACCCGTCCAAGAATTATTGTGGGAAGTGTTAATGAAAATCATTAAGGTTACAAGAGATAATTAGGATAAAAAGAAAAAGGAAGAAAAAAGAAGAATCGATCGCAAAATGAACAGGCATTTAACTAATTACGCTTTTAATCCCTACGTGTAACCTTATGTTTGAAGGCGCAAGTGTTGGACGAGATGGAAGGGAATTGTATACGAAAAAAGAAACCGCCTTCGATTACGGAGGCGGTTTCTTTTTATTTAGTAGTAGATGGAAGTGTAAGGTTGCTCGTTGGTTTCAAAATCTACTTATTAAAAAACTTCGGGTCTAAATCACTAGATAATACTCTACGTTTTAAAGTATACAAGTCGTTTGGAAGGTATTTGTATTACTGCGGATATACGTACTTAATTTCGTTGATAATTTTCTAGGGAAAACGACTATAAAATACGGAGTAATTGATTTAAAGCGAAAAAAGACCACCCTTTCAGGCCATGCCCATCAACTTAAGAATGGAAACAAAGTGTACTTTCATTTTTTGGGGAAAGCATTCCTAAAATAGAAGCATACTCTTAATAATATGCATACATAAAATGGGTCTGGTGCAAAGGTAAAATGAAAACCAGTAAAACGCACATATTCCTAACAGAATTGTATTTTATGCTACAAGTTCAAACAATCAATGGATGAATTCTTTCTGATTTTGAACAGACTGTTCTCGTAAATCTTTTTATCATATGCATAGCTTCTACTCCAGAAAGAATGGATGTAGCTGTGTCAAAGATTTGAACCCTAGCATAGAACGGATTCGTTTCTTTATAAAGCGATGATCTTGTTCTACTGTTATAACACGAGGCTTTGAAACATGAAAAGACTGCAAAGCTTTCTTGAAAAAACACTTTGCGCCTTATGATTTCTTGTTTTACTTAAATAAAAATCAATTGTATTTCCTTTTGAATCAACAGCACGATATAGGTACATCCATTGACCTTCACATACGTCTCATCAACTCGCCAAGAATCATTGGTTTTCTTAAAATGACACCTTAATCGCTCATCTAATTTAGGGCCATATTGATGAACCCATCGCATAATCGTTGTGTGAGCAATTGATAATCCTCTTTCCTTCATCATCTTCACCAAGTTACGGAAGCTCAAATTGTACCGTAGGTACCACCTTACTGTTAATAAGATTAGTTTAGGTTGATAACGCTTATATTTGAATAAATTTTCCTTTTCCATACTGATCACGCTCCTTTTTTAGAGTCATACTGTCAGTATGGAAAAGCATGATAGATTTCTTGCACCAGAACCGTTTTTTTGTGAATTTATTCCTTATTCTGTAATAGTTGATGAACAAGTAATTGGGATTTTAGTCCTTCTATTCCATTAATACATGGTTGTATATCATTTTGAATACAACGAATAAAATGATATACGGCGTCTTCAAAACCTTTTTGTTTTAATATACTATCCCATGAAGGAGTATATTCAGTGGATAATATACCTGCACGTTCAATCTCTAATGTATTTAGGTTTTTTACTTGAACTAAAGCGCCTTCTGTTAAGAAGTTTAATAACTCTACGTTTGTTCCAGCTTTCCTATGCATAGTCGTACAAAATGAAGTACCATCAGATGTTTTAAATATATGATTTGCATATAAAAGATGATTTTCAGTATTCACGTTAATGGTACCATTTAACACATAGAGGTCATCATTCCCTAACCAACGTATTGTATCAACTAAATGCAAATAATCATCTATCATTGTAAATTCATATGAATAAGGACCAACACTATCTATCCTATGTTTTTCAATACGTATTAAGGAGGCTTTTTTAGCTTCTTGTTTGGCTTTTATATACATTGGTGAAAAACGGCGATTAAATCCTACCATGATTTTTCTTCCAGTTTTTTCACTAAGTTCAACTAGCTTTTCAGCATCTGAGATAGTTGCCGCTAGAGGTTTATCAACATATACATCTTTTCCCATGTTAAGAAGAGTAGAAACTACTTCAAAGTGTGAATCGGTAGAACTATGTACAAATATAGCATCACATTCTCGAGCAAGTAATGTTATATTATTAAAATCTTGTATGCGATATTGCTTGCAAATCCTCTTACATTTTTCTTTATTAGGGGAAAATGCACCTATAAAATCCCAATCTATTTCTTTTGATAAGATAGGTAAATATGCTTTTTGAGAAATATCCCCTAAACCTACCATTCCGATTCTTAAATTCCTCATAATAAATCATCCATCCTTTAAGTGTTTATAAACTTAAATTAAAATCTTAAATTAACGAATATTATTTATAGATTAACATTGTTAAATAAATTTTGGAATAAAGGTAGCCTTAGTTTTAATAATTTCTCTAAATTTCTTTACACCACCCATTTGAATCCATTTAGCTTTAATAAAGTCATCAACATACCTAAACATTATTTTATCATCTGATGCTACGAAGTATGTTTTTTTATAAGAAAATCCTTCCATTATTGCAGGAAATAATGGAGGATTTGTATAAAATATAATTTTTTTATCCGTAGCAATAAAAAATCCATATTTATAAGGAAATCCTAAAGTATCTATTTCATATAATCCATTTGTATATGCTAGAATTTTTTCTCCACATTCTAAATATTGATTGATACAAGTAGGAAGTTTATCCATTGAAACCCTCTCTTTATGGTAATTCAGAAACATAAATTGATTACAAATTTTAAAATTTAATTAAAATAGCAGCTTTATCATCAGAAATTTTTAAGCGAGATATTTTTTTTCGCTGAACATCTTCATCTTCAAATTTGTTTAGTTTTTCTAGGTACGAAGATAATCCATTTTCTATAACTTCCCTTATAAAAATGAAAGTATTTTCATTTTCACTATCACTATATTTAAGAGGATAAATTCCATCAGTAAAGAGAATAAGATGAGTTAAACCTTGTCTAGAAATCTTTCCACTTTCTAAGAATTTGTACAAATTTGGATCTCCATTGACAATGAACTGTACCCCGAATCATGGACACTAAAAAAAATCCGTGATTCGGGGCTTTTGTGTACCTTTATAAGCAAACCTCGTGATAATGGATCCAACGATAGAAGTGAGGTACGGAACATGAGTAAAATGATTTTTAATGAACGACAAAGGAAACAACTAGAAAAGAATGAAAATGTGGTAAAAGTATCAGAACGTTCGATTCGCTATTGCCCAGATTTTAAAGTAAGAGCTGTGAAAGAAAATCAACAAGGAAAAGGACCCAATCAAATTTTCTTAGAAAATGGGTTCGATTTAGAGATGATCGGTGAAAAGAAACCAAACCAATGTTTAAAGCGTTGGAGAAAAACATATGAACAATTTGGGGAGGAATGATTTTATACAGAGCGTCGCGGAAAAGGAAGTACGAGGCGCCCTTTTTCCAAACTACTCTCTTCTGCTGACAAGCTAAAGAAAGCAGAAGAGAGTATTGCGTTTCTGGAGGCAGAACTGGAATTCTTAAAAAGTTAGACGAACTCGAAAGGCAGGCGTTACAGAAGAAGCGATTTTAACACCTCGTGAAGCCTATACACTCATTGAACAAACGATTCGTCGCTTCCGATTTCCTCGTATGGTGCGTTATTTTTGTGAACTCGCGGGCGTGAGTCGTAGTGGATATTACGCTTGGCTTCGCCAAACAGATCAGCATATTTAAAGGTCTTTTTATTAAACTGTCCATTTTATAGGGTACAGTTCACTTATGGGTTAAGCTTCTTAAAGGAAGAGGTGATGCCATCATAACTATAGAGGAAATAGTAGATTCGAAAATCTTACATTTTGCAAGTTATAAGCGTTGTGAAAATATGATATATTAATATAGTAGTTTGATAGGAGGAATAAATGTGAAAATTGTAAAGTCAAAGAAGTTATGGGTAACTTTAGCATTAATCTTTGGATTGGTAATTTCATACTCGATTGGTGCTAGAGGAGCGAAGGTTGCTATCGAGAAAGAAAAAGTTACATACGAAGAGGCAAAAGCAAAAGTAGAAGAAAAGGAGAAAGAATTAAGTTATACGAAAAGCAAGATCAAAGAAGGTATTGATGCAGAGCAAAAGAAGCTTGATGACAAGAAAGCTGAAGTGAAAGAGACTTTGGCTCTAGTAGACAATAAGAATCAATTAGCATCAGAAGTCGATAAACTAGGCAAAGATGTAGAGGCTAAGAAGAGTGAAGTCACTGAATTAGATGTGAATATCCAAGCTAAGAAAAGCGAACTGCAGAAACTTACAGAAGGTGTTAAAGCTAAGCAGGAAGAGCCTAGGGTTTTAGGTGCAGGTGAATATATCGTGGGTAAAGATATACCTTCTGGTCGTTATAAGGCTACGGCAGTAGGGAGAGGAAGCAACTTTATTGTATTTGATGGCAATAGGGGGACAGCAAAAGTAAATACCATTTTAGGAAATAGCTCAGTAGGTCGTGGAGATTATACTTTCTTCACTGGCGATGGTGATATTATTAAGACAGCAGAGCAAGTGAAATTAATTCCAGTAGAATAGTTTTAAAGAAATAATGGAGAGAAGGAGTTAGAAAGCTTTCTAGAGTAATTACAGTACAAGTTAATAGATAAGAGACTCGGCTACAAATACAGTCATGTTTGTGAGTACCACAGGATTCATAAAATTAAAAAATATAAAATCAGACAATTTTAATCATGTATTAAATAATAAGATAGATAACAGGAGCAAATACAATCATGAAAAAATGGATCATTTGGGCAGTAATCTTTTACATACTTTCAGCGGTACTGCTAAATATGGGTATTGATAGAATTGAAGGGTATTATATGGCTAGTGAATACAGTGATTTAAATAAACACGCTTATGTAGGCGGAGACGCATACAACTACATTATTAACTCTAATCTGCTTACAGCGTACTTTGTACTTAGCGCAGCATTCTTTATCGGAGGGACTCTCTTCATCGTTACTGGAGCGATTATCAAAGCTCTCAAGGAAAAGCAAATAGGATAAGTGGTTGAACTGCCAATAACACTATATAATTAAAACAAAAACCAATACGCATTTTATTGGAATATTAAGAATGAAAAAGGAGTTCGTTATCTATATAACAGACTCCTTTTTATTATGAGTGGACTTTTTCAGTGGCCACCATAATTGCCACTTTCTTTTTGTGTTATAGTTTGTAAAATAATAAACAACGAATTAACCAGTATGTCCATGTGTGTATGCAATGATTTCAACGGTTTGTTGAACATCTAATGAAGAAGATGCTCCGAAAGTTAAAGTTAAAACTGTCAAAACTCCAAGTAAACTTAATACTGTTTTTTTCATTTTAATGCTCCTTTTTTAAAATTTTTATCTTTAGCTTTGCTGACTGTATAAAAATATTTGCTTGCTTTTGAGTAATTGTCTTCTTGATAGAATTTTAATGCTAACTTTTCAGCATATTCTTCCACATACTCATATAATTCTTCTTTTTCGAAATAGGATAATCCTTCTACAACAATTTTTTCTAAATCTTCTGTAGAGGCATTATCGTTCAGTAGTTTTAAAATTGTAAAATGATGTATATAGCCCTTATTACATAAATTATTACAAATATTTAATCCCTTTTCAATTAAATTTGAAGCAATATTTGTTTCCCCTAGTTTGAAATGCTCTCTAGCTTGAATGAAAATGGCCTTGTAATCAGTTGTTAACTTTTGATTGACTTCAGATAGATAGCGGATAGCTAGACTAGAAAGATTTTGGTTTGCATACATTAAACCGAGATTGTGACGCACAATTAAAATATAAGAGTCTTGCTTTTCTTTTTGGAATGTATCTATTGCAGAAAGAAAATGTTCCTCTGCTAATTCATACTCTTTTAAATGGGTACATGCTAGTCCATATAGATTATTACAAAAAGCAACTTTCAATTCATATCCTTTATGCCTAGAGAACACTTCTTTAGCTTTCGTTAAATAATTAATCGTAAGAAGATACTTTTGAGTGTGACAATAGAAAATAGCTAATTCATAATAGAATTCAGCTTTTTCAATTTCATCTGGTATATGTTTTAAAAGTTCTTCAGCTTTTTCGTAGTGCATTTTAGCAATAGTGTGACTGCCAGTTATATTTGAATGAATTGCCTTAAAAAAGTGGTAATAATATGCTAAGAAGTTATCTGCCGGTATTGCAAAAGAATCATTTTGTTTAAAGCTATCTTTAGAGATGCTTAAGCTATCGACCAAATATTGATATCTAAAATTAAGAAGAGAATAGTATATGAATAGGTTTTGGTCTTCCTCAATAGTTTGGATGTTAGTATTAATCTCTTCTTTTAATTTGTGTGCATTCTCTATTCGTCTAGCACGAATCTCTACATACCAATCATTTAATAACTGTGTGATTTGTTCATTCCCCTTTAATGAAGCGTTCATAGTATCCTCCCCATCCCTAATATATGTAATTTTTAATAATTGTATAACATAATCTGGATAAAGAAGAGGGTATCGGAATATTTATCAAAAATATTATAAATATTCTCGCAATTTATACAGGCACTCTAGACTCAAAGGAGAGGGAGGAATAAATGGCGAATCATTTGGCTCTTGTAACTGGGGGGTGCTCAGTTGAATTGCTAGGGCTATGATGGAAAGACGTTCTTACTTGGAGGAAAGACGAAATCAAGTTTAAGAAAGATACTATTGCCTGCATCAACAGTAGTAAAGCTAAAGAAACATAGAGCAGTCGTATTGAAAGAGAAGCTGACTCAAGGTGAGGAATACCAAGACAATGACTTGGTAATGTGTACTCCTTCTGGAACACCAATTAACCCTGCTAATTTAAGGAGAAGTTTAAACGCTTTGATTAAGAAAGCAGCTGTTCCAAAGATTCGCTTTCATGATTTACGTCATACCCATGCGACTTTACTATTAGCTAAAGGTGTGAATGTGAAGGTAATTTCCGAGCGTTTAGGACACAGTAATATCAAAATCACATTAGACACTTATTCGCATGTACTGCCAACGATGCAAGAAGATGTAGTTAATAAAATAGAAGAGATTTTGTAGGTAATGTGACCAAACTTGTGATCACGACTCCTTTTGAATACAAGTTTACAAAAGAAAAAAACGCATCAAACGTTGATTTGACACGGTTTCTATCAGTATGTCAGAGGCTCGAATTCACGACTTCCACCCTGTCAAGATAAAAAACCTATATTTTACGTTTCGGGAACATCGAGTAGAAACGTAGTTGTATCAAGGGCCTATAGAGTATTCTACATTTTTTTATGCAAATCCTGTAACATAGGAAAATGAAATTTCTTGACCAGAATCTTGATCAGATTTTTGTTGTGAATAAAAAATAGCTTAAGAATTATTTTTTTAGTCTACTACAGGAATATGAAAATTAATAGATTAAATATTTTATGTATTTGCGAATCTTTATTTGTTAGAGAGTTTAATCTCTTTTTAAAAGCTAAGGGTAAATGTGAAGTATACAAAATGTGCTCAATCCGTATAGTCATGTTTTATTACCAATATAAAGAGCAATGGATTAAGAATAAGTGAAAATTGTAAATGTTATTTAAACTGAATTGGAGTCATCTTTTTCTTCTGTTGAAATAGAAGGTTCTCTTAATTTATTTAAAGTTTTTTCGAATTTCTTAAAGTCTTTATGAAGATAATTAGGTTTACGAATTTTTTGATCAAAGAAATTTTCATTTTCTAATATGATTTTTTCTTGTTCAAAATGAACAAGTTCTTTTCTAATAGTAACAAATTGATTATAAGCATTCATTAACCAAGCAAAATAAACTAATATAATCACTAAAACTGTTATGCTAAAGGAGTTTAAGTTGATAAAAGTTCCTTTTTCAAACAAATTGCCTATAAAGAGAATGAGAATGGGGATTGGAGAAAATGACTTTAATATATCCACCTTCAATTTCAAAGAATCTATTTGGCCATTTAAATTTGCGATACACCATTCAATATGAGCTTGTGGATTTTTATATTTATTTTTGTTATTCTCGAAAAAATCAAGCAGTCTATGAAACTTATAACGCTTATTGAAATTTCTAGCTATGATAAATATAAAAATGATAGTTAGAGCTTCTGAAGGAATTGGTTTTAGAATAGAGGATATCGATGAAAACAGATTGATAGAATATATGTCTTTAATAACGTTATATACAATTAAAGTGATTAACCCTAACATGAAAGCTTCAATCAGCATTCTTTCTAAAATTACTCGGATTGTAATCCATTTGTATTTGGTTCCTTTATCCAATTAAATCCCCTCTTTTATTCATCTTAAATATGTTCTAGATTACACGTAAATATATGTTAATATACGGCTTTATTGTAACATAATAGGAGAGTACGCTACAACAATGTATGAAGCAGGCATGCAGGATATATTGACTCAGGTTGCTGAACAAATTTTTGATAGATAAAAATTCGCTGAGTTTAAGTTTGCATTAGAATATGAAAGTACATTAAATGAGATTATGAACAATACGAAATTAAACGTGATGAACTTAATGATGCGATAAATTATTATTGTGCTTTATCTTCACGGGAGTATTTTATTCATGGTTTTGTACAAGGCTATTTCTATTTAAAACGATATATGGAACATAAATAATTAGTTTTGTTATTTTTTTTTGATTTTCTACCTCAAACAAGCTGTTTTTTTCGCCTGTTTGAGGAGGTTGTGGGCTATGGCAATCAGCCCAAATTCAATCGTTACTTTTGCCAATCCTCGTAACGGGAATCGCCGGAACGACCGATTGCCCTTGATATGACCGAACGCACTTTTACTTCTATCTTTCGCTTGGCTGTAGATTTTTTATTAAGTGCTTTTTAATGCTTGTTTTATCATTTTAACTGTTTGTTCAAGCCATTTTAATGGTGTCATTTCTAACCCGTCAAAATATATTCCATCTGTAACATACTGTATGTATTCATTTTTTTCTGTATTACTATAATCGCTTTGAATAAATTCAGTTAGAAAAATAATAGCGTCTTGTAAATATTCCGTATTTTCTTCTTCAAGTAACTTTTGAAGTGCTTCTTCGTAAAATGTATCTTGATGAAATGTTGTTGCTAAGAACTGATAAACCGGATCTTCTGGATTTTTTTTAAATCGCATATATTTCTTTCCTCCCGCCGTTTTACCTTTACGTAGGTTGTCACATTAGCGAAAAGTATTGTGAAGTTCATGATCCATTCTCTCGAACTCTTGGGCTACCGAATGAATATTATTCACCGCTTGTTGGTTCGCCTCTTGTGCTTTGGAATTAACAGATAGTGTTGTACGCGTCGCCTTTTTTATAGAATGATTTGTTGCATTTTGAATGGTATCCCCAGCATTCCCCATTTGAGTAGCAATTTGTTTTGCCGTTTGAAAATTACTTTGAAATTGTCCCATCGTATACCCCTTTCTATATTTCTCTAAATATATCGGGAAGAGTGCAGCAGAAGTATACCAACTCCTTATTGCCTTTCTAAAAACATATTCCAAGTTTAATTATAACAATAATTGGCTATATTTTCCTAGGAGCATTCTGTTTCAAAAAGGTATCATTCAGACCATATATCTCTTCGTCGATGAATTACCTTTCAGAAATCATTATTGGTGTACACTTTTCCTTATCCTACTATTTTAGGGCAGTAAGACTCCCACCTCAAGATTCAGAGAGAAGCAAGGAAGATAGGTGGGAGTCTTACTGCCCGTAACAGTCCGATTGGTGAGGGCTCATAATCAGTGGGGGATGAAGAAAATCCCCACTGATTAAAGTTTCACTTTATCCGTGCTTTCTTTGTGAATAGCTTCAGACGTTTCCCTCTTAAACGATTAGAAGACAAACAAAAACCCCCCTTTTCTGTTTTGTAACGAAATAGGAGGTTTCCATACCGACATACAGTTTGGCGGTGTACCGCAATCCTGTCGGCTAAATCATCGCATAAAAATAGCACTCTACCCGTTGATAGAACACCATTTTACTGTGTTTTATGACCCCGGAGAGGCTCGAACTCACGACCTCCACCCTGTCAAGGTGGCGCTCTCCCTGCTGAGCTACGGGATCATGGATATGTAGTAGAATGTATGATTCATTGTAATAGAATTTTGGTGTGAAATCAATATATAAGTGTGAAATTTTAGAATTTTTCACTTTTTTGTTTGGATGACTAATCCTTTTACAAATGGAGTGAAAATACGATGTAACAGAATGAGCTGTGGATGCTGTAAAATTTTTGTGGGGAAAAGCGGCGCGATCCGTATGGTTAAAAATCTTTTCAGATGCGAGCGCCTAGAAATAGAACGTTTTCGATTTATGGTGCGATTTTAGATGTGGATGTGACGCATGATGAGTTTTTGGAGGAGTTAGTGAACTAGGTTGGTTCGAAGGGGATGGTCATTTATGGGAATGACCGATGAGGTTACGGAAGAGGAAGCTAGGAATCGGTTCATAGATTTGTTGCATGATAAGAAGGATCAGAATGAGTAAATCCTGCTTTTTTGTTTTGGATTGTTCATAAATAGTTCGTTCACTTTATTGTAAAAGTGTGATATAGTGAAGAATGATGGTTGTTTTCCAGTTTGTTTCCAATTCAAAGGTGGGTTAGTGATTTTTATATATAAGTTACGAAAAAAGGGAGATTTATATGGATAAATGTAAGAAAATTATGTTTTTTGTTTTGGTGATATGTTTGTTCTTTGTTACCCCGTTACCATTACATGCAGAGACGGGAATGGAGCCAGCACCAGCACCTGGACAAGGTCCAAATGTGTTTGGAAAGTTTGCTGTTTCGATTGATGCGAAGACGGGGGATGTGCTATATGATAAGAATGCACATGAACATGCGTTTCCGGCTAGTATGACAAAGGTATTAACGGCTATTTTACTTATGGAGCATACGAAGCCTGAAGAGCAATTTACACTTTCACAAGCGGCATTAGACCAGGAGAAGAGTAATTATCAACTGGAGTTTCAAGCTGGAGAGACGGTAGATCGGAATACGGCGCTAATGATTTTAATGGTGCTGAGTGCGAATGATGTCGCGTATGCGATAGGGGAGCATATTGGAGGAAGTATAGAAAACTTTGCGCATATGATGAATGAGAAGGCAAAGCAGCTTGGCGCGACGGATAGTCATTTTGTTACACCGAATGGTTTGCACGATCCAAATCATTATACGACCGCATACGACATGGCAATGATTACGAGAGGTGTACAAAAGTATCCTGAAATTTTACAGGCGATGAATACAAAGCGTACGACGGTTACAACTTCTAGACAAACGGTTTCTATTTTTAATAAAGCAAATTATTTTGAGAATCCGTATAGTATTGGTGGAAAGACAGGTTTTACAAATGAAGCACGTAACACGCTTGTTTTATTAAATGAGAAAGATGGAAATCGAATTATTAATGTTGTGATGGCTTCGCAAAAGCCGGAAATCTATGAAGATATGAAGCAGATGGCTGAATATGCATTTCCGCAGTTTACGAAACAGCTCGTACTCGATAAGAATTATTGGCATGAAAGAGCAACGTATTTAGATAGAGATATAGATTGTGAATTAGAGAAAAGTGCAGAACTGATGCTGAAAAAAGGGGAAGGAAAAAATGTAAAAACAGTTTTTCGAAAAGCTCCTGTAGATACAGATTCTTTATATGAAAGAGGAATTCATCGCGGTGAGGTAGTGGGAACTGTAGATATAACAAAGAATAATGAAACGATTGCAAGCATTCATGTTCTTTCAAAAGAAGATGTGCAGTTTGCGGCAGCGAAGGAGAAGATAGAAAAAACGGGACAAACGTATTCTTTTGAAGGGATTGCAGCTTGTGTTGGAATTGGTATGATTATACTTTTATTACTTGGTATATATATTACGAGAAAATCGAAAAAGAATGCGGTTTCAGAAGAAAAATAGGCAATGATGAATTGCCTATTTTTTATTGCGTTTTCGAGTTGTTCATTATAGTATTAAATTGAGTTCTTTTTAAAGAACAAGATAAAGTATTCTATTTTTTTACATATATATGAAAAAGAGGAGGGAGACCGATGAAATTTGTTTGGAAGATAATGAGTAATGTGATTTCGTTTGTTTTATTCGCATTAATGGTTTTTTTAGCTTTTGTTGTGATTTCTTCTAAGGCAAGTGGCGGGGAGCCAACTATTATGGGATATCAATTTAAAACGGTACTATCTGGTTCGATGGAGCCGACGTTTTTAACGGGTTCTGTAATTGCGATTGAACCAACGAAAGATGGTTCTAAGTATCAAAAGGGAGATGTTATTACATTTAAGGAAAGTGATACGAAAATTGTTACGCACCGTATTATTGATGTGCAAAATGCGAATGGAAAAGTGATGTATGTAACAAAAGGTGATAATAACAACGGACCAGATATGAAGCCTGTATTAGCGGAAAATGTGATAGGGAAGTATGAAGATATTACAGTTCCGTATGTTGGTTATTTGTTAAATTATGCAAATTCAAAGGCAGGAGCAGCTCTTCTATTAATTATTCCAGGACTTTTCTTACTTGGGTATTCGGTATTCTCTATTTCGAGTGCAATTCGTAGCATTGATAAAGAGAAGAAAAATAAGTCAGCAGATGTAGGACAATCTGTATAAAGATACGGGGATAGAAAGTCTTTACGACACTTAGGGGATATGGATATGACCATAAAGAAAAAATTAGGACTAGGGATTGGATCGGCACTGATGGGAGCAGCGTTAATTGGGAGCGGAACCGTTGCGTATTTTAGCGATCAGGAAGTTACGAACAATACGGTTGCGGCAGGCACGTTAGATTTAACAGTAAAGCCGGCTACGGAGATTATTCAAGTAGGAAATATAAAACCCGGGGATACGATTATACGTGATTTTGAATTGGTGAATAGCGGCACACTCAATATTGAGAAAGTTTTCTTATACTCCGAATATATAGTGAAAGATACAAAAGGTGATAATACAGAGGATTTTGGAGATCACATAAAAGTTACAATCTTAAAGAATACAGATAAGGGCCATAACATGATAAAGGAAAAGAAATTATCTGAATTAGTAGGAAAGCCATCCATACCAGTAAATAATGATTCACTTGCGGAAGCATTGGATGAAAAAGGGATTAGGGCTGGGCATAAAGATTCCTTTAAAGTGCGCTTTGAATTTGTTGATAATGGGGAAAATCAAAATCAATTTCAGGGCGATACAATCGAATTGAAGTGGACATTTGATGCGCAGCAAGGAAATGGGGAGGAAAAGTGAAGAAAGGGCTATCAAATTGATAGCTTTTTTCGTTAAAGGTATTTGTTTTTATTTTGAAAGAATGGATAGATGTAAATAGGAGAGGGTAGAATGCCTAAAGCGTTAAAAAGAATAAAAATGATGCTTGTTTTCCCATGTATGTGTTCTGTAGCTTTTTATATGGGAGCTCAAATTGTCACTCATACAGAAGCAGCTTTTGTAACAGAGCAAAAAGTGCAAGGTTCGATCGCTGCAGCTCCTGTGTTTCCGAAAACCATATACACGTTGAAACAAACTGCAAAGCAGCACGAGAAAGTAATTTTACAAGTATATGAAAACATGAAAAAAGAAGTAGAAGAAGAAGCATCTATAGAAGTACTTGAAAACAGACTTGTTTCATGGAAAGAGCAACGTGAAAAAGTTGCTTTCGAGCGCGAGTTATTACAGAAAATATATATAGAAATGGAAGGGTATTATCATCAATTACAAGAAAGCCATTCACAGGAGCAACTTCAATCTGTCAAAGAGAATTTAAATGTTATCAATATGATTTGTAAGAATGTTGATAAAGCTGCAGGAATTCAAAAAATTGATGAAGAAATTCGAACGCTTCAAAAGCAAGTCGATGCGGAAAAAGGGAAAAAATTGCATGAACAAGCAAATGTATTAGAAAAACAAGAAGCCGAGCATGTAACGGCTACGGAGTCAACAGCGACAGAACAGCCGTCTCATCATAAAGAAGAACAACCATCTGAACAAGATGTTGACTCTCATTTAAAAGAAGCAACAAGCAAATAGAGTGTTTCTATTGAATCGCTGTATTTTTGTCTACATATGAAAATAAAAAATTTAAATGAAAAGATTGCGTTTAAATAAAATGTTCTTTATAATGAACGTGAAACAACTTTTTAAAGAACAGATATTAGAGATAGTTTGAGTGGAGGAGCGAGGTAGAAAGACTATGGCTTTATCCGATATCTCTGAATGATGGAAAGGGATAATAAAAAAAATCTAGGAGGAATGGAAAAGTGAGTTTAAAGAAAAAGTTAGGCATGGGAGTTGCGTCAGCGGCATTAGGGATTGCTTTAATTGGCGGAGGAACGTTTGCATTTTTTAGCGATAAAGAAGTATCGAACAATACATTCGCTGCAGGTACTTTAGATCTTACTTTGGATCCTAAGACGATTGTAGACATTAAAGATTTGAAGCCAGGAGATTCTGTTAAGAAAGAGTTCTTATTAAAGAACAGTGGTTCTATCGCGATTAAAGATGTGAAATTAGCAACGAAATACTCAACTGTAGATGCGAAGGGTGATAACGCAGGGGAAGACTTTGCGAGTCATATTAATGTGAAATTTATTTGGAACTGGGATAAACAAAGCGAACCAGTTTATGAAACAACTTTAGCAGATTTACAAAAAGCGGATCCTGATTTATTAGCGAAGGATATCTTTGCTCCAGAGTGGGGGGAAGAAGGAGGACTACAACCAAACACAGAGGACTACCTATGGGTAGAATTTGAATTTAAAGATAATGGACAAGATCAAAATAAATTCCAAGGCGATACATTAAACTTAGAATGGACATTTAATGCAAGTCAAGCTGATGGAGAAGAAAGATAAATACAGAAAAAAAGCGGGAGTTTCCCGCTTTTTTGATAGAGAAAGGAGGATCTTCATATATCCTCCTTTTCATGTACATTATTTTTGATTTTGTTTCCATTTACTAAACTCAATGAATTCACGGAATTGTTCTTTTGAGACACCAGAGTTCATTGCTTCTTTAACAAGGTGTGTCCATTCAGAGTCTAATTGATTTTCTAACGGTGTTGTGTCATGAAGAAGTGTGTCAATTGGTATTTGCAGAACGGCTGCGATTTTTTCTAAAAATTGAATGGACGGATTTTGTTGTAAATTACGTTCAATGGAGCTAATGTAGGACTTTGCAACACCGGCCTTTTCAGCAAGTTCTGTTAAAGAAATCCCTCTTTGTAAGCGAAGGCGTTTTATACGTTCTCCAATCATATTTGCGCACCTTTCTGTAAATGTATATCCACTTATGATGTTATTATAGCATAAATTTCTCTAAAAAGAACAATGCCTTAGGCTTGCGTGGATTGCTTCATATTTTGGAAGAAATGTTCAATGTCTTGAATTGCAATTCCTGCATCAAGCGCCTCAAGTATTAAATCAATCCATTCCTGATCTAACGAGTCTGTCTTATCTTTGTACAAATTTATTCCTCCCTAATTGTCGGTCATAAGCAATATTACAAAATACTCGATATTTTAACATTTTTATGATAAAAATAATAATTTCTTTAAAAAATTTGTATATGTATCGTCGTATTTTGTAGATAAAAAACAAAGATAAAATCCCCATCGAGTTCTCTCATCAAAAATTATAAAAGGTTTGTCGTGATTTATCAATATTTTCAGAAAAAATGATAAATCATAATATACTTCTATAACAAATACATAATTTTTACAAAAACATTAAAAAAATTACATAATATTACTAAATATTGAAAATTAATTGAAAATTTAATAAAATTTATGTTGAAATATATATTTTATTAGGGGAGGAAAACTGGGGATGAAAAAGAAACCATTTAAAGTGCTATCAGCACTTGCGGTAGCGGCTGTTCTTGGAGGCGCATTTAGCTTTGGAAGTCCGGCTGTTCAGGCAGAAACATCTGCAAAGGCAACAGCGACGAGTCCAATTGATGATCATTTGATTCCAGAAGAGCGCTTAGCAAATGCACTTAAGAAGCGCGGGGTGATTAACGAAAAGGCGTCCGATGAAGAGACAAAGAAAGCGGTCGAGAAGTATGTCGAGAAAAAGAAAGGTGATAAGCCTGGGAAAGATGAGATGGTTGGGGATCAAGTAACGAAAGAGGCATCTGAATTTCTGAAGAAGGTGAAAGATGCAAAAACAGATACAAAAGAGAAAGGAAAAGAACCAGCAAGTGGACAGACAGAGGGAACTGTTCCAGCAAAGAGCGCTTTAAATGGTAAAGTACCAACAACTCCTGCAAAAGCAAAAAAGTATAACGGAGAGGTTCGTAAAGATAAAGTACTTGTGTTGCTTGTTGAATATGATGATTTCAAGCATAACAATATCGAACAAGAACCTGGGTATATGTATTCTGATGATTTTAATCAGGAACATTATGAAAAAATGTTATTCGGTGATGAACCATTTACGCTACATGATGGAAGTAAAATTGAAACATTTAAGCAGTATTATGAAGAACAATCTGGCGGTAGCTATACAGTAGATGGTACAGTGTCAAAGTGGTTAACCGTTCCAGGCAAAGCAGCTGATTATGGTGCGGATGCTGGAGAAGGGCATGATAATAAAGGACCATTAGGACCGCGTGATTTAATAAAAGATGCATTAAAAGCAGCAGTAGAGAGTGGAATCGATTTATCGGAGTTCGATCAATTTGATCAATATGATATAGATGGTGACGGAAATAAAAATGAACCAGATGGCTTAGTTGATCATTTAATGGTTATTCACGCTGGTGTTGGACAAGAAGCTGGTGGTGGTAAATTAGGTGATGATGCAATTTGGTCACATCGCTGGACAATTGGTCAAAAACCATTTCCAATTGATGGGACAACAGCGAAAGTTCCATATTGGGACGGGAAAATGGCTGCATTCGATTACACAATTGAGCCAGAGGATGGCGCAGTTGGTGTCTTCGCACATGAATATGGTCATGATTTAGGGCTTCCAGATGAGTATGATACAAAATATTCTGGCGGCGGTGAACCAGTTCAATCATGGTCTATTATGAGCGGGGGTAGTTGGGCAGGTAAAATTGCTGGAACGACGCCAACAAGTTTCTCTCCGCAAAATAAAGAGTTTTTCCAAAAAACAATGGGGGGGAATTGGGCAAATATTGTAGAAATAGATTATGAGAAATTAAATCGAGGCATTGGTTATGCAACATATTTAGATCAAAGTGTTACAAAATCAAATCGACCAGGCTTAATTCGTGTCAACTTACCGGACAAGGATGTAAAAGGAATTGAGCCTGCCTTTGGACAGAAGTACTACTATAGTACAAAAGGTGACGATCTTCACACGACTTTAGAAACACCTTTATTTGATTTAACAAGTGCAACGAATGCAACATTTGATTTTAAATCACTGTATGAAATTGAAACAGGGTATGATTTCTTAGAAGTACATGCGGTAACAGAAGATGGTACAAAAACATTAATTGATACAATTGGTAATAAAGATGTAAAAGATGGGGCAGATACAACTTTAGGAGAATGGGTGGACAAGTCTTATGATTTAAGCCAGTTCAAAGGTAAAAAAGTGAAGCTTGTCTTTGAATATGTAACAGACGGCGGTCTTGCATTAAATGGCTTTACGCTTGATAATGCATCATTAACAGTAGACGGTAACGTTGTATTTTCTGATGATGCAGAAGGAGAGACGCAGTTTAAATTAAATGGTTTTGTCGTTTCAAATGGAATTGAGAAGAAGAGCCATAACTATTATGTAGAGTGGAGAAATTATGCAGGTGCCGACGAAGCCTTAAAATATGCTCGTGGTCCGGTATATAACACAGGTATGGTTGTCTGGTATGCGGATGCAAGCTATACAGATAACTGGGTTGGGGTTCATCCGGGACATGGTTTCCTTGGAGTAGTTGATTCCCATCCTGAAGCCATTGCAGGCACTTTAAATGGTAAGCCAACATTTAAAGATAGCACACGTTATCAAATTGCAGATGCAGCATTCTCTTTCGATCAAACACCAGCTTGGAAAGTTGTATCACCAACTCGTGGAACGTTTGAATATAACGGGTTACCTGGCGTTGCGAAATTTGATGATTCAAAAGTTTACATCAATAATCAAATTCCAGATGCAGGGCGCATTTTACCGAAGCTTGGTTTGAAATTTGAAGTAGTTGGTCAAGCTGATGATAAATCAGCAGGTGCAGTTCGTTTATATCGATAATAGGAAAAAGCTGTTGAAAGATTGCCTTTCAACAGCTTTTTTTATAGACAAAGAGTTATACAGACGCAGAAAACTTAGATATAATGAAACTCTACAAATAGTTATTTTTTAATAAGTAGAGAGTTCATAATCGGTAGAGGCTTCGCTGTAAATGAGAAGTCTTTCGATTTATAAATAAAAGAATCGGATAGAAAGTAGGTGAAAGGATGGATATTCCTTCTATTGTCAAGATGCAAAAAGAATATTTTTATAGCGGTTATACGAGAGAAATCGCGATAAGAAAATTACATTTACATACATTATATGAAGGGATTAAGCGGTTTGAGTCTGATATTTTTCGGGCGCTTCAGTTAGATTTAAATAAATCCCATCATGAATCATTTACAACAGAAATTGGCTATGTACTAAAGGAAATTTCTTTTCAAATGAAGCACCTTTCTTCATGGAGTAAGCCGAGACGTGTTCGAACGGCTTTGACGCATTTTGGATCGAAAGGGAAAATAGTTCCAGAACCATACGGTGTTACGCTTATTATGGCCCCTTGGAATTATCCATTCCAATTGGCAATCGCTCCCCTTGTAGGGGCGTTAGCGGCGGGTAACACGGTTGTTTTAAAGCCGTCTGAGTTAACACCAAATGTATCAAAACTATTAGCTCATATGATGCAAGAATTGTTTCCAAAAGAACTTGTTACTGTAATAGAAGGTGGAATCCAGGAAAGTACAGCGTTACTTAAGGAACCTTTTGATTATATTTTCTTTACCGGTAGTGTTAGCGTAGGGAAAATTGTGATGGAAGCAGCAGCGAAACAGTTAATACCTCTTACGTTAGAACTTGGCGGGAAAAGTCCATGTATTGTGCATAAAGATGTGAAAATGGATGTAGCGGCAAGACGGATTGTTTGGGGGAAATTTCTAAACGCCGGACAGACATGTGTTGCTCCCGACTATATTTATGTTCATTCATCAGTGAAGAAGGGGCTGATTGAGGCACTTCGTAGTGAGATTGTTAGGCAATATGGAGAACCGTTACAAAATGAAAATTATGTCCGGATTGTTAGCAAGCGTCATTTTGACAGATTATGTGCATTTTTACAGGAGGGGCATGTTGAAGTTGGTGGCAATTATAATGAAGAAACATTGCATATAGAGCCTACCATTTTAACGAATATTACATGGCAAAGTGCAATTATGGAAGATGAGATTTTTGGACCGCTATTACCTATTATAGAATATGAAGAAATAGAAGAGGTCATTGAGACTATTCAACAACAGCCAAAGCCACTTGCTTTATATGTTTTCTCAGAGAATAAACAAATTCAGAAACAAGTTACAACGAATATTTCATATGGTGGCGGTTGTATAAATGATGTCGTATATCATCTTGCAACGCCGTATTTACCTTTTGGAGGAGTTGGTAGTAGCGGATTAGGCAGTTACCATGGTGAACAAAGTTTTCAAACATTTTCTCATTATAAGAGCATTTTATCTCAATCTACAATTTTTGATATGAAAATTCGTTATTCTTCTACAAAAAGTGCTTTAAAATTTATACGAAAGTTGTTAAAATGATGAGGGTGTTTATCAGTAGGCGTAGCCGCATGATAAAAACCCCTTCTTACGGGAAGGGGTTTTTCTGTTCGACTATGTATCATGCGAAAATGAATCAAACATACTACATAAAGAATGCTGGTAAATCATCATTTTTATTTGGATCGAAATAAAAAGTTTGCAAAAGTTAATATTTATTCATGAATATAAAAATGAAAAATTTGAGGTAGATAGGACGGGAAAATGAAAAAGATTATAAAAATTGAAGCGATAGAAAAACATTTTGGAAATCAAGTCATTATTCCACCTCTTTCTTTAGATATTAAAGAAGGGGAATTTTTAACAATTCTTGGACCGAGTGGTTGCGGGAAAACAACGTTACTTCGTATGATTGCAGGTTTTGAAACGCCAACAAAAGGTAACCTTTTACTCGATGAAGAACGGATTAATGAATTACCACCTTATAAGCGTCATATGAATTTAGTATTTCAACATTACGCACTATTTCCACATATGACAGTTGAAAAGAATATTTGTTTCGGTATGAAAATGCAAAAAGTATCAGCAGCGGAACAAAAAGAACGTGCGGAAGAAGCTATGCGTTTAACGCAGTTATTAGAATTCCGTAACCGAAAACCAGCGAAACTTTCTGGCGGACAACAGCAGCGTGTTGCAATTGCGAGAGCGATTGTAAATAACCCGCGTGTACTCTTGCTCGATGAGCCACTTGGCGCACTTGATTTTAAGTTAAGAAAAGATTTGCAGCGCGAGTTAAAAAACTTACAGCGTAATTTAGGAATTACATTTATTTATGTAACTCATGATCAAGAAGAAGCGATGAGCATGAGCGATCGTATTGTCGTGATGAATAAAGGACATATCGAGCAAATTGGAACACCGAAGGAAATTTATAACGCACCAAAAACAATGTTTGTAGCGACGTTTATTGGTGAAAATAATATTATAAAATCCGGGGAAAACTATGTAGCAGTTCGCCCTGAAAATGTAAAAATCCGTTCGGTTGAGCAACCGATTTTAAAAGAATACCATCTTGGGCATATTGAAGATATTGAATTTGTTGGAAATATGGAAAAGCTGTATGTACGTGAGGAAAAAACATCTGAATTATTAATGACATATCAAACTGCAGAAGAAGCGGCGCAGTGGAGTATCGGAGATAATGTATACGTAGGCTGGGAGCAAGAGGATGAGGTGACCTTAAGTTGAAAAAAGGGAAACTACTCGCATTACCTACAGTTGCATGGCTCTTAATTTTCTTTTTATTTCCGCTCTTATTTGTATTAGCATTTGCATTCTTCCAGCGCGGTGCGTACGGCACAGTGGAAATGCAATTTACATTTGATAATATAGTACGCGTCTTTGATTCGCTATATATGAGTACATTATGGGAGACAGTGAAGATTGCTGTTATTACAACGGTGCTTTGCTTACTAATTGGATATCCATTTGCATATACAATCACGATTGTAGATCGTAAATATCGTTCTATTCTTTTATTATTGGCAACAATTCCGTTTTGGATTAACTTCCTTGTCCGTTCATACGCATGGATTGTTATTTTACGTTCACAAGGTCTTGTGAATACAGTATTACTAAAATTAGGCATTATTCATGAACCATTAAATTTATTATATAATACACCATCTGTAATATTAGGTATGGTTTATTCTTTATTACCATTTATGATTTTACCGGTGTATGCAGCGATTGAACAGTTTGATAAACGCAAGTTAGAAGCAGCGTATGACTTAGGCGCAACGCCAATTAAGGCATTTTGGCATGTGACACTTCCAATGACAATGTCAGGAGTTGCAACGGGTTCCATTTTAGTGTTTGTTTCATCTATTGGTATGTTTGTCGTATCGGATGTAATGGGTGGATCGAAAGTAGCATTAATTGGAAACGTAATTCAAAACCAATTTTTAGGTGCACGTGATTGGCCATTTGGTTCTGCATTATCGATTATTGTCGTCCTATTCTCTGTTCTATTAATTTACTTATATTATCGTGCGACGAAAGTATATAAATATGGAAACGGAGGGGAATAGTACGCGATGAAAAAGTTTTTAGTTTCTTACTCTTGGTTAATTTTATTGTTCCTATATTTTCCAATGATGGTTTTAATGGTCTATTCTTTTAATGATTCGCGTATTAATGCAGAATGGCAAGGGTTTACATTCCATTGGTATACAGATTTATTTCAAAAGCAAGACGTTATTGATGCATTGGTAAATAGTATTACAATTGCTCTTATTACAACTTTCGTAACAACTGCTCTCGGTGTATTTTTTGCAGTAGCATTACATCGTTATAAGTATCGTTTTGAAGGAGCGATAAATGGACTTGTATACTTACCCATTTTAATTCCTGATATTTTAATGGGATTATCTCTACTTATTTTATTTAGCCAAATTGGAATGGAGCTTGGACAAGCTACTATTATCATTGCGCATATTACGTTTAGTATTTCATTTGTTGTTGTGATTTTGGCAGCGCGTTTATTTAGTATGGGACATGATTTAGAAGAAGCAGCCAATGATTTAGGAGCAACCCCTTGGCAAACGTTTCGTCATGTAACGCTTCCAAGTATTGCCCCTGGTATTATTTCCGCTGCGTTATTAACATTTACGTTATCAATTGATGACTTTGTCATTAGTTTCTTTGTATCTGGGCCAGGATCAACAACATTGCCACTATATATTTACAGTATGGTCAAACGCGGAGTATCACCTGAAATTAATGCACTTTCAACAATATTAATTGTTGTCATTGTTGGATTAATGATTGCATCAGAAATATTTCGTAATAAAGGAGCGGATGGAGAAGAAAACTCCGGAGGGCATCTTCCTTTATAAAAACAGACAGAGGAGGTCGTGAATCGATGAAATTAATGAAGACGATAGCCGGCGCAGCCATTAGTTTTAGCCTTGTAGCAGGTGTACTTGCAGGATGCGGCGGTGAAAAAAAAGAAGAGCTTAACATTTATAGCTGGGCGGATAACTTTGATGAGCAAGTATTAAGGGATTTTGAGAAAAAATACAATGTCAAGATTAACTATGACAAGTATGCAAGTAACGAAGAAATGTTTGCGAAGTTACAAGCTGGTGGTGCGAAATATGATTTAATTCAGCCATCTGATTACATGGTGAAAACAATGGCCGAAATGGATTTATTAGAGCCATTAAATAAGAAAAACATTCCGAATGTAGAAAATCTTGTTTCTAACTTTAAAACGCCAGCATTTGATCCGGAGAATAAATACTCTCTTGTATACACTTGGGGTGTAACAGGAATTGCTTACAATAAAAAGTATGTAAAAGAAACGCCAACAAGCTGGAATGATTTATGGAATGAGAAGTATAAAGGACGCGTTACTTTATTAAATGATTCTCGTGAAGTATTAGGTATGGCGCTTAAGAAAAATGGATTTTCCAATAGTACAAAAGATGATGCCCAATTAAAAACAGCGGCAACGGACTTACAGAAGTTACTTCCAAACCTACTCGCATTTGACACAGATAACATTAAGCAAAAATTCATTACAGAAGATACATGGATTGGAACAGTATGGTCTGGAGATGCAGCGTTTATTGCAAAAGATAATAAAGATGTAGGGTATGTCGTTCCAAAAGAAGGCGGTACAATTTGGGCGGATACATTAGCAATTCCAAAAGGTGCGAAACATAAAGAACTTGCTGAGAAGTTTATGAACTATTTAATGGATGAAAAAGTAAGTGTGAAAAACTATGAATCCATTGGATATAGTAATCCAAACGAAAAAGCTTGGCCACTTCATAGTAAAGAATACCGCGATAACAAAATGATTTTCTTGTCACAAGATGAGTTAAATCGTACAGAATGGCTTGTTGATGTAGATGATAAATTAAAAGAGTATGATCGTTACTGGACAGAGTTAAAAACAAAAGGAAAATAAAGAATAAAAATGCGGTTTCTATATAGAAATCGCATTTTTTCATAAGTAGGAGGAGAAAGTTTGAAGAAAAAATTGCATCAATATGAATTACTATGTATGGTATTATTTTGTATCATATTTGGCATCGTTGCTTGGAGAGTACAAGCTAATGGCGTAACAATGATGGATACATATGTACAAGAGCTCGTAAAGGGATTACAAACAGATCGTTTGCTTGTATTTTTTTCATACTTTACAAAAATGGGGTCTGCAATTGGGATTACGAGCGTACTTATTTTTAGCTTGCTTATTTTTTGGAAGAAGCGTTATTATGTTGCAATGTTCTTATATCCGTTTGCTATATTAACAACGCATCTTGTGAACAAAGGTATAAAGGAAATTGTGAAAAGGGATCGTCCAAGTTTGAATGAAGCGTTTGATGCACTTGGATATAGTTTTCCAAGTGGACATGCGATGTTGTCCATTATGACGTATGGATTTCTTGCTTATATTATCGCAGCAAACTTGCACAATACAATGAGCAAATATATAAGCATAATCATTGCGGCACTATTTATTATATGGATTGGACTAAGCAGGATTATCTTATTTGTTCATTATCCAACTGATGTTTTAGCAGGGTACGCAGTAGGGGGGATTCTGTTAATTGTTACCATTTATTTTCATCGTCTCATTTCAGAGAGATTTCAAGTGAATCAAGAGCGATAAAACATCTAGAAAACGTTTTTTCTAGATGTTTTTTTAGGAAATAGGAATGTGTTAAAATGGAGATACATGTCTGGATGGAATAAAGTAAAACTCTAATCGGTGGGCTTCATGTCCTTACTGATCGGGTTGTTCGGCTCTAAAATAGCGGGATAAAGTAGGTGAAGGTGATGAAAATAAAAAGAGATCAAGTAGATACATGGGGGAAAATGGGAGCTTTTCTTTTTCAGTTCCGCTATACTG
Organism: Bacillus cereus group sp. BfR-BA-01522; assembly: GCF_022662635.1. Lineage (NCBI taxonomy): Bacteria > Bacillati > Bacillota > Bacilli > Caryophanales > Bacillaceae > Bacillus > Bacillus cereus group sp. BfR-BA-01522. The sequence goes on from NZ_JAKUDY010000006.1 coordinate 271,464, forward strand.
TAATAGCTATATTATGTATGCTAGCTATCATACTAGGTATTTTTGCGCCAAAACTTCCAGAAGTATTGGGCGGTGATGGCTTTCAAACAAAAGGAGACTATCAAAAGACAAAAGCTATTTTGGACAAAGATTTTAAACAATCACAAGACACACTGCTGCTTGTGTTTCAAAAAAATAAAGGGATTTCAAACGACGCTTTTCAAAAAGAAATTGCAGAAATCGTAGCAAAAATTCAGACGAAAGAAACGTATGAGTCGTTTCATCATCCGTTAGAAAATAAGAGTATGTTACAAAATGATCTAGCTTATGCGACAATTTTATTTTCTGGGAAAACTAGTAAAGAACGAAATGAAAAAACATTACAGTTTGCCGAAAAAATAAAAAAAGAAAGCAATCGTATCTTGAAAGTAACTCCAACCGGTTTTCCGAAAATTAATCAAGAAATCAATGAGCGAACGCAGAACGATTTGAAAGTAGCTGAAATGATTGGCTTGCCAATTGCCTTTCTCGTGTTACTTTTTTCGTTTGGTAGCTTGCTTGCGTCCATCTTACCTATTGTAAATGGGGTACTGAGTGTAATTAGTACGATGGGGATTTTATATTTTATCGGTATAGATAAAGAGTTATCAATTTTTGTTTTAAATGTTGCGCCGATGATTGGCCTTGCCTTATCCATTGATTTTGCACTTTTATTTGTCAATCGTTTTCGGGAGGAGTTGGCATATCGCCCCGTTCGAGAGGCAATTTTAGTTACATATCAAACAGCAGGACGAGCGATTGTATTTTCGGGATTGTGCGTATTCGTTGGACTATCAGGTTTATTTTTCTTTGAAATAGACTACATTCAATCAGTTGCAATCAGCGGAATGATTGTTGTTATTATGAGTATTATTTTTTCACTTACGCTTCTGCCAGCACTTTTATCATTAATGGGAAAACGGTTGCTTAATAAGAAGCGAACACCGCCGCATATTTCACGAGTGTGGAGGAAATTTGCGCAGTTTGTTATGAGTCATCCAATTATGATGATCATAATCGTAACAACGTTTATTATCATCTGTCTCTTACCTCTTCGTACAGCGAATCTTCAATTTCCAGGTGTAGAAGCATTGCCGGAAAAAAGTGAGACAAGGATTGCTTATGAAAAGTATGAAGAGACATTCCGTAACATGATGAAAACTCATGCGGATGTTACGGTAGTAATAGAGACAAAGGAAAAGATAACACAGCAAGAAAGCTTGCAGCAACTAGAATCTATTGTACAAAAGTTACAAAAAGATAAGCACGTATACAAAGTGGAGAGTCTTTACGATGAGCTACATGGAATGAATGCAAAACAAGTTGCTGCGTTATTACAAACGCCTGAGGGAGCCAAAATCGCTCCGATATTTGATATTTACACGAAAGAGAATCGAACAACTTTGCAAATTTTCTTACATACAAAGCCGAAGACAGAAGCAGCAAAACAATGGGTGAGAGATTTTAAAACAAATTATAAAGCCGATCATTTAACCTATTATGTAGGTGGAATGACAACGTTTCAACAAGAATTAGAGGATGCAATAAAAGATAAAGTTGTAATTGGGATGTCTGTTATATTTGGATCTACATTTTTAATTTTATTATTTGCTTTTAGATCAATACTCATTCCAATAAAGGCAATTGCCATGAATATATTAAGTCTCAGCGCAACAATTGGTCTTGTTGTTTGGTTATTTGAAGGTGGACACTTTGGATTGGATGAAAGTTCCGTACTATTTGTACTACCTATTTTTATTTTTGGTCTTGTATTTGGTTTAAGTATGGATTATGAGGTATTTCTTATTTCTCGTATTCATGAGCTATACGAGGAGACAGGAGATAATGATGTAGCAACGTTAGAAGGGCTTATATCAACAAGTCGCATCATTACATCGGCAGCCTTAATTATGATTGTAGTGACAGGGGCATTTGCTTTCACCGATATTCTGCCAGTTAAACAGATGGGCCTTGGAGTAGCACTTGCAATTTTCATCGATGCGACAGTTATTCGACTTATGCTTGTTCCAAGTTTAATGAAACTGTTTGGAGATTGGAATTGGTGGCTACCATTTCGAAAGAAAAAAGAAAAAGCATAGGAAAGCACTTATCTTTTTGATAAGTGTTTTTTTATTTATGTGAAATGAAACTTTTTGTTTATGAATAGCATGCCCCTTTTTTTGCAAATAGTATGTGATAAGGACAATATAGATAAGTAGGTGAAGACAATGTTTCGCTATTTTAAATTTAAATTAAATGATACTGTACAGTTTGCAGAAAATGATGGACATATGTATCGCATTGTCGGTTATAGATTAGAAAAAGGATTTTATCCAAAGGATGAATGGACTCATATTATTTACGAATTGTTACGGGAGTTTGATGGATATACGCTAGATGCAGAAGAAGATGAGTTAGTGAAAGTGATTCAAGTAGATGATGAATACTATAAAATTCATGAGGTCTCTGGCTATCGATATCCTGTGAAACTGAAGGAAAGATCGAAAACTATGAAGGTGGCGACAATGGATGATTTGTTAGATGCATATAATGACTATAAACGGCTAGCAGATTTCTTTAAGGACTTATCATATGAGCAAAAAGCAGAAGAAGTATTGCAAGAGATGAGAAGACTTCTTGCATAAGAAGGCGGTCTATTTAATAGGCAGCCTTCTTATGCATCGTGCATCATAGAAGAATTTCCGATACAATAGAAGAATCAATAGAAATAAGGAGAGAACTATGAAGACGAACAAAAAAGGAGAATGGTGTGAAATAACAGTTCCATCTAAATGGAACGGCATTTCTATCGAATTTTTATTAAGAGAAATATGGTGCGTGCCTAAAAAGATATTACATCAACTTCGAATGGGAAAAAGTGTTATTGTAAATAATGAACAGAAGCGTTGGAGCGAGCTTTTAAAAGAAGGAGATAAACTGCAAGTACATATGTTTATTCCAGAAGAATATGGTGTTATACCAGAATTTGGGGAATTAGATGTTGTATTTGAAGATGATCACGTCTTAATTGTAAATAAACCTGAACAAATGGATACACATCCATCTGAAAAAAATGGGACGGGAACGCTTGCAAATTTAATTGCTTTTCATTTTCAAATGCAAGGTTTAGAAACGAAAGTGCGCCATATTCATCGCTTAGATAAAGATACAACGGGTGGTGTTGTATTTGCGAAACATAGACTAGCTGGCGCCATTATGGATCAGTTATTGATGGAGCGGAACATTAAAAGAACGTATATGGCGCTTGTTGAAGGGAAAATGAAGAAACGAAAAGGAACAATCGATGCAGCAATTGGCCGCGATCGTCATCATGCAACAAGGCGCCGCGTGTCTCCAAAAGGAGATCGTGCCGTAACGCATTATACAGTAGAAGAGTATTTTAAAAGGCAAGATACGACACTTGTCACAGTACAATTGGAAACGGGAAGAACGCATCAAATTCGCGTTCATATGAGTTACAATGGCCATCCGCTCCTTGGCGATGTACTATATGGTGGAAATGTAACATATATGTCTCGGCAAGCATTACACGCCATGCAAATTGCTTTTTTACATCCCATTACAAGAGAGGAGATTATAGTAGACATTCCAGCTCCTGAAAAAATAGATACGCTTATGCAAAGTTTTCGAAAATCCAACATGTAAATGATTTGGTAGAAATTTGAGAAAAATATTTTTTGCAGGAATTTTGTTGTGAAAAGAGAAGCCGTAAATAGGAAAGAGAGGGGAGGATCAATTGGTAAGGGATAAATATATGTTGTGGATATTTTTGACTTGCCTTTTATTTACTTTATTTCTCTATCCGTATTTACCGTACTCTATCGCGGTGCATTGGAATCAGGACAATGAGCCAAATGAATTTGCCAGAAAACAAATCGTCGTATTTTTGATTCCTTGTTTTATTATTGCTTTTCATAGTTTGCTGTATATCATTTCGAAATATATACCTAAAATGGATCGCGGGAATCAAACAATTATAATAGAATTTAAAACAAATATCACAGTATTCCTATTGTTTATTCATATGCTCGTTCTTTTCATTGCTTTAGGGATGATGGTGCCATTTCAAATCGGTTTGACAATTGGAATTAGTGTATTTCTTTTTATGACTAGTAAAAGCTTTAAAAAGATGGGGAAAGAAAAAGAGCCGGTTCCTTTGCAAAAAATATGTCTATTGGGGCAACGTGTTTTCTGCAGCATGGCTTACATGAGTTTATGTTCCTTGTTGTTAAGGTTAGAATGGGGGATGTATGTATTAATTAGTATCATTTGCTGTGGAGCCATTTTTTTTCTATTCGGTATTCTATATTCCTATTTGTTAGCAAACTATGAAACATAAAAAGAGCCTTTCGCTTAGGAGGCCACTGAAAAAGTCCTCCCAGTTTAAAAAGCGAAAGCTTTCTCGATATAATCGAGGAAGCTTTCGCTTTTTTCATGTATAATGATTGTACTAATTCTAGGTGGTGTCTCGGATGATTTCTAATCAACAATCTCTTAACCTCAGTCCATTTATGGCGATTTACGATATCGTTGTACCAAAGGATAATATGCTTCGTCAATTGAATGAACTGGTAGACTTTTCTTTTGTTTTAGAAGAACTACAAGATAAATATTGTCTCGATAACGGTCGCAA